>JADFNE010000078.1 GCA_022563535.1 Myxococcales bacterium | reverse complement strand
GCCCACGTAGAATATCAGACAGAAGCTCGTCACTACGCACACGTGGACTGCCCCGGCCATGCGGACTACGTGAAGAACATGATCACGGGCGCGGCCCAGATGGACGGGGCGATCCTGGTGGTTTCCGCGGCCGACGGCCCGATGCCCCAGACCCGTGAGCACGTGCTTTTGGCTCGCCAGGTCAACGTTCCTCACCTCGTGGTGTTCATGAACAAGGTGGACCAGGTAGACGACGACGAGTTGCTGGAGCTGGTCGAGATGGAAGTGCGAGAGCTTCTTTCGAGCTACGAATTTCCCGGCGACGACATTCCGATCATCATGGGTTCGGCGTTGGCGGCAGGTGAAAATCCGAGCGATGACACCGCGAACAAGTGCATCGACGAATTGATGGACGCATTGGACACTGCGATTCCGACGCCGGAGCGGGCGCTGGATCGCGATTTCTTGATGCCGATCGAGGACGTGTTTTCGATCACGGGTCGCGGGACGGTGGTGACGGGCCGGATCGAGCAGGGCATCGTTCACACGGGGGACGAAGTAGCGATCATCGGTATTCGCGACACGACGAAGACGACGGTGACGGGTGTCGAGATGTTCCGGAAGATCCTGGACGAGGGCCAGGCCGGCGACAACGTGGGTTGTCTGCTCCGGGGCACGGGCAAGGACGAGGTGGAGCGGGGCCAGGTTCTGGCGAAGCCGGGATCGATCACGCCGCACACGAAGTTCCGGGCCCAGGCGTATATCTTGACCAAGGACGAGGGTGGGCGTCACACGCCGTTCTTCAATGGTTATCGGCCTCAGTTCTACTTCCGTACGACGGATGTGACGGGTATCGCGACGCTGCCGGACGGAACGGAAATGGTGATGCCCGGTGACAACGTCGAGATGGTGGTGGAGTTGATCACCCCGATTGCAATGGACAAGGAGTTGCGCTTCGCGATCCGCGAGGGCGGCCGCACGGTGGGTTCTGGCGTGGTCTCCGAGGTGATCGAGTAAAGATTGGGCGACGCAGATTTGCCGGGAGTTCGATTAGGCGCGTAGCACAATTGGTAGTGCACCGGACTCCAAATCCGGAGGTTGGGGGTTCGATTCCCTCCGCGCCTGCCAAGTTCGCAGCGCGAAAGGGTCGAAGGCACGACCGACCGGAAACTGGGTTGATTGATGGAACAGTTGATTGAACAGTTGGTTGAAAGACGGTTACGAGTTTTAAGTGGAGCGTGAAATCGATGAATCCAGCGGAGTGGTTCCAGAACGCCCAGCAGTATCTCCGAGAAGTGGGCGTCGAGTACCGCAAGATTTCTTGGCCTCCACAGAGAGAGGCGATGGCAGGCACGGTGGGCGTCATCGTTGTGGTCAGCATCATCACGTTCGTTCTCGGCGTGGTGGACTTTGGGCTGGCCGAAATAATGAAGAAGGTGCTCGAGTGAGCACTGCCTTCCTGGCACGAGATTTTGCGAGTTCGAAATGGATGGTGATCCAATGAGTGACTCAAAGGGTAGTACTCCGGACGACGATGTGGCCGAAGTGTCGGCTGACGTGGCCGCGACTGAGCCGGTTGTCGCAAAGCCCGCGGATGCCGCGGCGGGATCCGTTGACAAGAAGAAGTGGTACATCGTTCATACATATTCGGGGCAGGAAAACCGGGCCAAGCAGGGTTTGCTCGAGCGAGCGAATGCCCTCGGCTTCGAAGAACAATTTGACGAGGTGCTGATCCCGGAAGAGTCCGTCGTCGAAATGGTCAAGGGACAGAAGCGCAACTTCAAGCGCAAGTTCTTCCCCGGCTACATCATGGTGAGAATGGAGCTCAACGACGAGACCTGGCACATCGTCAAGGGGACGCCCAAGATCACCGGCTTTGTTGGGGGGGCGACCAACCCTCCTGCGATCTCCGACGAAGAAGTCGCCCGGATGACCCAGCGCATGAAGGATGGTGCGGAAAAGCCAAAGCCTTTGATCACGTTCGAAGAGGGCGAAAACGTGCGAGTCGTTGACGGACCGTTCGCCAACTTCTCAGGATTTGTAGATGAAGTCATGCCGGAGAAGGAAAAACTCCGGGTGATGGTTCAAGTCTTCGGTCGAGCGACTCCGGTGGTGCTCGACTACACCAACGTCGAACTCGCTTAGTCCAACAGCTTTCGACAGCGACTTCAGAGTTTAAGGAAAGAATATCGTGGCAAAGAAAGTCATGGCGATCGTCAAGCTCCACTGTCCCGCCGGACAAGCGAATCCTTCGCCTCCGGTCGGCCCGGCCCTCGGTCAGCACGGCGTCAACATCATGGAATTCTGCAAAGCGTTCAACGTGCGGACCCAGGACAAGGCGGGATTGATCATTCCGTCCGTCATCACGATTTACACCGATCGTTCGTTCACGTTCGAGCTGAAGTCTCCCCCGGCATCGGTCCTGCTGAAGAAGGCTGCAAAGATCGCCAAGGGATCCGGTGAGCCCAATCGCACCAAGGTGGGCAAGGTGACTCAAGCCCAGTTGGCTGAGATCGCCGAAATAAAGATGGCCGATCTCAACGCGAACGATATGGAGAACGCCAAGCGAATCATCGCAGGCACGGCTCGTTCCATGGGCCTGGAAGTGGAGGGCTGATCATGGCGAGCCGAGGAAAGAGATATCGCGCGGCTGCGGAGTTGGTGGAGGAGGCGAAATTGTATCCCCTCGACGAGGCGGTCGAGCTGCTGAAACAGATGCCCAAGGGCAAGTTCGACGAGAGTGTCGACATTGCGGTTCGCCTCGGAGTCGACCCGAAGCACGCAGATCAGATGGTCCGCGGTGCCCTGGTGCTGCCCCACGGCACCGGGAGTACGGTTCGGATCCTCGTGTTCGCCAAGGGCGACAAGGAAGCTGAGGCCAAAGCTGCCGGAGCGGACTACGTCGGTGGCGAGGAACTCGCCAAGAAGATTCAGGACGAGGGTTGGATGGAGTTCGATCGCGTCATCGCGGCTCCGGACATGATGGGCATCGTAGGTCGACTCGGTCGCGTTCTCGGGCCGCGCGGTTTGATGCCCAATCCAAAGCTCGGGACGGTTACACCCAATGTGGGTCAGGCCGTCGAAGAACAGAAGGCGGGCAAAGTGGAGTACCGGGTCGACAAGAACGGAATCATTCACTGCCCCATCGGAAAACACTCATTCAGCGCCGAACATTTGATCGCCAATGCGTCGGCGTTGGTCGCGGCTCTGGTCAAGGCGAAGCCTGCGGCTACGAAGGGTACCTATATGAAGACGCTTTCCGTATCGACAACGATGGGTCCCTCGGTGCGCATCGAGCCTGGCTCTACGGCGGTGGCCTGAGATCGGCTGGCTCTGACTGGAATAGCAACAAGCAAGCACCAAACGGTAAAAACAACAAGATCGTAAACGGAATAGGAGCAAGACGTGCTCACCCGTGCTCAGAAAGAAGAACAAGTCAGCGAGCTGAAGGGAAAATTCAGTCGCGCAACCGGTGTATTCATCGCGGACTACCGCGGCCTGAACGTGGTCGAGATCAACAAGCTTCGCAGTGATCTGCGAGGAGACGATCCGGACGATTCGGAATACACCGTGACGAAGAACTCGGTGTTGCGACTGGCGGTTGCCGACACGGATCTCTCCGTGATTGCCGACCATTTCAACGGTCCGACCTCCATTGCGATCGCCTACGGCGATCCGGTTCGAGTGGCCAAGGTTCTCGTTGATTGCGACAAGAAGAACGAAGCCTTCGAAGTCAAGGGTGGTTTTCTCGACGGCAAAGCTCTCGGGGTCGAAGAAGTCGCAAAGCTCGCGATGCTGCCTTCGTTGCTCGAACTTCGGGGCAAGTTCGTGAGATTGATCCAGGCACCGGCCACCAAGCTGGTGCGTCTGCTGAGTGAACCCGGTGGTCAACTCGCGCGATTGCTAGATGCGCGGTCGAAGTCATTGGACGAAGGAGGTTCCTGAAAGCAGGGCCTCGCAACGCGATCGCAGTGACTCTTTGTGCGATTGCAACGAATTTTGCCGGATTGCAGGGTGCGATCCGGAAGGGACACGGGAGCGGTGAGAAGGAGATCGGGCACAGCCCGACTTGGCGATCTCGCAGCGACTGGGTTCCGAGAAGTTTTGAATAGAGCAGCAAGAGTGGGAGGAAGGAGCGAAGCGCTTCTTCCGCATTAAACGCACACCACTCTCCATACTAAGGAAGGGTTGAACGAAATGGCCGACCTCAACGAAATCGCAGAATCGCTCTCGAGCTTGACCGTCATGGAAGCGGCGGAACTCGCCACATTGCTTGAAGAAAAGTGGGGCGTGAGCGCCGCCGCACCAGTGGCGGTTGCCGTCGCGGGTGGTGGTGGTGGTGGTGAAGCCGCCGAAGAGCAGACCGAGTTTGACGCGGTCCTGATCTCCTACGGCGACAAGAAGATCCAGGTGATCAAGGAAGTCCGGTCGATTACCGGCCTGGGTCTCAAGGAAGCCAAGGAACTCGTAGAGGGAGCTCCCAAGACGCTGAAAGAAGGCGTGCCGAAGGACGAGGCCGAAGAGATCAAGAAGAAGATCGAGGAAGCCGGCGGTCAGTGCGACGTTAAGTAGAAACGCTTTCTTTGGCGAGACACCCGCCCTCATGGGAAGGCGGGTGAGCTTCAATTTTGTCCCGCACACACGCAGCATCCGCGTTACTGGGGCGAACGGGAGGGCAAATACAAGCCGTGGCTGAATATAATCTTTGCGAGTTTGCACCGCGTATCCGAAAGAACTTCGCGCGTACACCGCCGATGGTCGATATTCCGAATCTTCTCGAAATTCAGAGGAAGTCGTTCGAGCGTTTTCTCCAGCTCAATGTCGATATGGAAAAGCGTGAAGATCTCGGTCTTCAGAACGTCTTCCACTCGGTTTTCCCGATCAAGGACTTCAACGACACGGCCTCTCTCGAGTTCGTCGGCTACACCCTCGAGCAGCCGAAGTACGACGTGCAGGAGTGTCTCCAGCGAGGCATGACCTACGCTGCGCCGTTCAAGGTGACGATTCGTCTGATCGCGTGGGAAGATGGCGGGGGTTCTCAGACGATCCGCGACGTCAAGGAACAAGAGGTCTACTTCGGCGAAATTCCGATCATGACCGACAACGGTACCTTCATCATCAACGGCACCGAACGCGTCATCGTTTCTCAGCTTCATCGCTCGCCGGGTATTTTCTACGATTCGTCACTGTCGACCACCGTGAGTGCGGCCGGCAAGAAGATCTATTCTTGCCGCATCATTCCCTATCGCGGGTCCTGGTTGGACCTCGAATTCGATCACAAGGATCTGCTGTTCGCTCGGATCGATCGACGGCGCAAGATCCACGTCACGGTGCTGCTCAAGGCACTGGGTTACACCACCGAGGATATCCTCGGCTACTTCTACGTCGCGGAACAGATCAAGATTGACGGTCGCAAGATCTTCAAAAAGTCGACACCCGAGCTTCTCGTCGGGCAGCGCTGCACACGCGAAGTAAAGGGCACGGACGGAAAGGTCCTGGTCAAGAAAGACAAGAAGTTTACCGCCGCCGCCGTGCGCAAGTTGGGCGAGGCAGGGATCGAATGGATCCAGGTATCGCTCGAGGACATCGTCCGCGAGGATGCGGTCAAGCGTGTTGTTCCGATCGACATCGTCGATGAGAACACGGGCGAGGTCATTCTCGAGTGCAACGAAGAGATCACTCAAGCCCATCTCGACGATCTCAAGACGCGCGGGATCAACGAATTTCCGCTGCTATATCTGGACCCGATCACCACCGGAACAGCCATTCGCGACACCTTGCTGGTGGATGGAACCGAGAACCAGGACGAGGGCACGATCGAGATCTACCGACGCTTGCGGCCGGGTGATCCGCCGACCCTCGATACTGCCACCAATCTCTTCAATAACCTCTTCTTCAATCCTGAGCGCTACGACCTCTCTCAAGTCGGCCGTCTCAAGGTCAATCACAAGCTCGACTTCGACGGCAACGAGAGTGTTTCGTTCTTCCCGGCGGGTCGCTCTGGCCCCGAAGATCGAATCCCCCTCGGTGAACTGCCGACCTTGCGAAAAGAAGACATCCTCAGCGCGGTCAAGTATCTGGTCGATCTCAAGAACGGCATCGATCTGAGCAAGAAGGTCGACGATATCGATCACCTTGGAAATCGCCGGGTTCGCGTCGTTGGCGAGCTGCTTCAAAACCAGTATCGGATCGGCCTGGTCCGGATGGAGCGCGCGATCAAGGAGCGCATGTCGCTTCAGGAGATCGAGACCCTGATGCCGCACGATCTGATCAACAGCAAGCCCGTCTCGGCTGTGATCAAGGAGTTCTTCGGCTCGAGTCAGTTGTCCCAGTTCATGGATCAGACCAATCCGCTCTCCTCGGTCACACACAAGCGGCGGCTTTCGGCTCTCGGGCCCGGTGGCCTGACCCGCGAGCGTGCGGGATTCGAGGTTCGCGATGTACATCCGAGCCACTACGGACGCATTTGTCCGATCGAGACCCCCGAAGGCCCGAACATTGGGCTGATCGCATCGCTTTCGACCTTTGCTCGGGTCAACGACATGGGTTTCATCGAAACGCCCTACCGCGCGGTCGAGAATGAGAAGGTCTCGACGAAGGTCAACTTCTACACTGCGCTGGATGAAGAGCGTTCGGCCATTGCCCAGGCAAACGCCAAAATCTCAAAGGACGGCTGGTTCGAGGACGAAAACATCTCCGCTCGTAAAGAGGGCGAGTTCCAAATGCTCGAGCGGGAAAATGTAGATCTGATGGACGTGTCGCCCAACCAGATGGTCTCGATCGCCGCCTCGCTGATCCCGTTCCTGGAGAACGATGATGCGAATCGTGCGCTCATGGGATCAAACATGATGCGGCAGGCGGTGCCGCTGCTCCGCACCCAAGCTCCCCTGGTCGGGACCGGCATGGAAGCCGTAGTCGCCCGGGATTCTGGAGTGACGGTCGTGGCAAAGCACAATGCCACAGTGGAATCGGTAGATGCCGGACGCATTGTCTTGAAGCCCGATGACGATGAAGGCACCGGTTCAAATGTCGACATCATCAATCTGATCAAGTATCAGCGCTCGAATCAGAATACCTGCATCAATCAGCGTCCGATCGTTCAGGTGGGAGATCATGTCAAAGCCGGTCAGGTGATTGCAGATGGTCCCGCAACCGATCGCGGCGAGATGGCCCTCGGGGTCAATGTTCGCGTCGCGTTCATGCCCTGGGGTGGATACAACTTCGAGGATTCGATTCTGATCTCGGAACGGGTCGTAAAGGACGACTACTTCACGTCGATCCATATCGAAGAATTCGAGTGCATCGCCCGGGATACGAAGCTTGGCAAGGAAGACATCACCCGGGATATTCCGAACGTCGGCGAAGAAGCGCTGCGTGATCTCGACGAGGCGGGCATCGTCCGCATTGGTGCCGAGGTCAAGCAGGACGACATCATGGTCGGCAAGATTACGCCGAAGGGTGAAACCCAGCTCTCCCCGGAAGAGCGCCTGTTGCGGGCAATCTTCGGCGAGAAGGCCGGGGACGTCCGAGACACGTCGCTGCGCGTACCGCCGGGAGTAACGGGCACCATCATTGGCGCTCAAGTCTTCCAGCGTCGCGGAGTAGAGAAGGACGAACGCGCGCGCATGCTCGAAGAGCAGGAGATCGACAGCCTGCGCAAGGATCAAGAAGACGAGGTCCGCATCATTCGCAACAGCGCGTTCTCCAAGATTCGCGAGTTGATGGCCGGGAAGCGTGCGGCGACCCGGGTTTCAGACGAGCGACGAGGCATCGATTGGCTGAACGGCGGCGACACCATCACGGAGGAAATTCTCGGGGAGATTCCAGAACGCCGCTGGCGAGAGATTCAGGTCGACGATTCGAGTGCCCAGGAGAAGATCAATCTGGTGTTCGAAAACGTCGAGGCCCAGGCGTCGGTGATTCGCGCGGTCTTCGATGAAAAGATTGCGCGGCTCAAGAAGGGCGACGAATTGCCTCCGGGCGTGTTCAAGATGGTCAAGATCTACGTGGCCATCAAGCGCAAGCTCAGCGTCGGCGACAAGATGGCCGGTCGGCACGGGAACAAGGGAGTCATTTCCCGGATTCTTCCCGAAGAAGACATGCCCTATCTGTCCGACGGAACCCCTGTCGATATCGTGCTCAATCCTCTTGGCGTGCCCTCGCGGATGAACATTGGACAGATCTTCGAGACTCACCTCGGATGGGCGGCCCAGGGCTTGGGCCGTGCAGTGCGCGAGATGGTCGAGAAGCATATCGATCCCGAAACCTTGCGTGCGAAACTCAAGCAGGTCTATGCGGATGATCGGGTTGGGGCGCTGCTCGATGAGGCTTCACCGGAAACCCTGCGTTCACTGGCACAGAACGTTGGACGTGGCATTCATATTGCTACGGCGGTCTTCGACGGAGCGAACGAAGAGCAGGTCAAGGACGAACTCGAACGAGCCGGTCTTCCCCGAAGCGGTCAGACGATCCTCTTTGATGGTCGGACAGGCGAGCCCTTTGATGAAGACGTCACCATCGGGATTATCTACATGCTCAAACTTCACCACCTGGCAGATGACAAGATCCACGCCCGGAGCATCGGGCCGTACAGCCTGGTGACCCAGCAGCCTCTCGGCGGAAAGGCGCAGTTCGGTGGCCAGCGCCTCGGCGAGATGGAGGTCTGGGCCATGGAAGCGTACGGTGCTGCCAGTTCGTTGCAGGAGTTCTTGACCGTGAAGTCCGACGATGTGATCGGGCGAACGCGGATCTACGAGTCCATTGTCAAGGGTGAAAATGTACTCGAGCCGGGACTGCCCGAGAGCTTCAATGTGTTGGTCAAGGAGCTTCAGGCGCTGACCCTCAACATCGAGCTCATTGAAGAATAGTAGAAGGGGAAACTACATTGCGCGATCTCTATAATCTCTTTGAAAAGCCGAAAGATCCCCTGGCGTTCAATGCGCTTCGCATTTCGCTGGCCTCCCCCGAAAAAATTCGGGAGTGGTCCTTTGGCGAGGTCAAGAAACCGGAGACCATCAACTACCGAACCTTCAAGCCCGAGAGGGATGGTCTGTTCTGCGCCAAGATTTTTGGCCCGGTGAAGGACTACGAGTGCAATTGCGGCAAGTACAAGCGCATGAAGCATCGCGGCGTCGTCTGCGAAAAATGCGGCGTCGAGGTCATTCAGTCCAAGGTGCGTCGGGAGCGCATGGGGCACATCACCCTGGCGTCACCGGTTGCGCACATCTGGTTCTTGAAGTCGCTTCCCTCGCGCATCGGCAATATTCTCGAGATCACTTTGCGCGATATCGAAAAAGTCCTCTACTTCGAGTCCCATGTGGTCCTCGATCCAGGCGACACGGAGTTGATGCAGGGCGAACTGCTCTCTGACGAGCGGCTCGCCGAGTGTCGCGAGCAATACGGTCGCAATGCCTTCGAGTACGGGATTGGCGCCGCAGCGGTTCGCACCTTGCTCGCCGGTCTGGACATCCAGACCCTGTGCCGGGAACTCCGCGTCGATCTACGCGAAGTGACCAGTGAGGCGAAGCGCAAGAAAATCGCCAAGCGGTTGAAGGTTCTCGAGGCCTTCCGCGAGTCCACCAACAAGCCCGAGTACATGGTGCTCGAAATCGTCCCGGTGATCCCGCCGGACCTGCGACCGCTGGTCCCGTTGGACGGCGGCCGGTTCGCCACCAGTGACCTCAATGATCTCTACCGCCGCGTCATCAACCGGAACAACCGCCTCAAGCGGCTCCAGGAACTCAACGCGCCGGATGTCATCATTCGCAATGAAAAGCGTATGCTGCAGGAAGCCGTGGACGCGTTGTTCGATAATGGGCGGCGGGGGCGCGTGATTACTGGCCCGAGCAAGCGACCGCTCAAGTCGCTCTCGGACATGCTCAAGGGAAAGACGGGACGCTTCCGGCAGAATCTGCTCGGCAAGCGCGTCGACTACTCGGGTCGTAGTGTGATCGTCGTAGGTCCCGAGTTGCGACTGCATCAATGCGGGCTGCCGAACCGTATGGCGCTCGAGCTTTTCAAGCCCTTCATCTACTCCAAGCTCGAACAACAGGGCTTTGTGACGACGATCAAGGCCGCTCGCAAGATGGTCGAACAGGAGCGTCCCGAGGTGTGGGATATCCTCGCCGACGTGATTCGCGAGCATCCGATTCTGCTCAATCGCGCTCCCACCCTGCATCGTTTGGGCATGCAGGCCTTCGAGCCGCTGCTGATCGACGGCAAGGCGATCCAGTTGCATCCGCTGGTATGCGCCGCGTTCAACGCCGATTTTGACGGCGACCAAATGGCCGTGCACGTCCCGCTCAGCGTCGAGGCGCAGATCGAAGCGCGTGTGCTGATGATGTCTACGAATAACATCCTGAGCCCCGCAACCGGTCGTCCCATCATCGGGCCAACCCAGGACATCGTTCTCGGTTGCTACTACATGACCCGGCTGCGACCCGGCGTGAATGGTGAGGGCTCGCGCTTCTCGAGTGTCGATGAAGCGCGCATTGCGTTCGACTCGGGGGTGGTTCACATCCACGCGGCGATCAAGGTCCGGATCGATGGCGAAATCGTCGACACGACGACGGGTCGAGTTTTGATGGCCGAAGTGCTGCCGGAAGGCGTCGCCTTTGAACACATCAACAGGGTGATGGACAAAAAGGCGCTCGGCGAAGTCATGGATGTCGTATTCCGCAGCCGGGGCAACAAGGCCACGGTAATTCTGGCGGATCGCCTTCGCACGCTTGGATACACCCATGCGACCCGAGCCGGAATCTCGATCTGCATCGACGACATGAAGGTGCCCGAGGGAAAGCAGGCCGTTATTGATGCCTCCGCCGAAGAAGTGCGCGAAATCAGTGAGCAGTACCAGGATGGTCTGATCACAGACGGAGAGCGCTACAACAAGGTGATCGACATCTGGGCCATGGCTACAGAGAAGATCACTGAGATGTTGCTCGACGGGATCAGCCACGAGACGCGAATCAATGAACAGGGCAAGGAGGTCGAAGCTCCGAGTTTCAACGCTGTCTTCATGATGGCGGACTCTGGCGCGCGCGGTTCAGCTCAGCAGATGCGACAGCTCGCCGGGATGCGTGGTCTGATGGCCAAGCCTTCGGGTGCGATCATCGAGACGCCCATTACCTCGAACTTTCGCGAGGGCTTGAGCGTTCTCCAGTACTTCATCTCGACCCACGGTGCTCGCAAAGGTTTGGCGGATACCGCGCTCAAGACGGCCAACTCGGGTTACCTCACTCGGCGCCTGGTCGACGTCTCTCAGGACGTGATCATTCGCGAACTCGACTGCGATACTACAGATGGCCTGGAGATTTCGGCGCTGATCGAAGCGGGTGACATCGTCGAGCCACTGAGCGAGCGCATCTTGGGCCGCGTTCCAGTCAAAGATATTCTCGACCCGGTCGACGGCAAGGTACTTCACGAAGCAGGGAAAGAGATCGACGAGGACCAGGTCCAGTTGATCGAACGCTCTGGAGTCGAGTCCGTATTGATTCGCTCCGTGTTGACTTGCGAGATTCGGCACGGTGTGTGCGCCAAGTGCTACGGACGCGATCTGTCTCGGGGACAGATGGTCCATCTCGGAGAAGCCGTGGGTGTGATTGCCGCGCAATCCATCGGCGAGCCCGGGACCCAGCTCACCATGCGGACCTTCCATATCGGGGGTACCGCGACCCGGCGCGTCGAACAGTCCCATGCCGAGGCAACGACCTCCGGCACCGCGGTCTTCCACAATATTCGCTGGGTGGCGGACGGGCGGGGCGGCCACATCGCGATGACGCGGAACGGTGAAATTGGAATTGTCGACAGTAGTGGTCGCGAGCGTGAGCGACACCCGGTGGTTTACGGTGCACAGATCAAGGTCGAAGAAAACGCTGCCGTGAAGACCGGCGACTACCTGCTCGAATGGGATCCCTTTGCAAGTCCGATCCTCTCCGAGCATTCGGGTGTCGTGAAGTTCGGTGACATCGTCGAAGGCGGAACGATGCAGGAGCAGGTCGACAACTTCACGGGTGTTTCCTCCAAGGTCATCACCGAGTCGAAAGACCCCGATCTGCGTCCGCGCATTTCGATCAAGAACCCCGCGGGCGAAACTGTTTCCCGGGCGCTCTTGCCGGTGGGCGCGTATCTCTCGGTCAACGAGGGTGACACGGTGGGCGCAGGTGACGTCGTTGCGAAGATTCCGCGCGAGGCCAGCAAGACCAAGGACATCACGGGCGGTCTGCCCCGGGTGGCCGAGCTGTTCGAAGCCCGCAAGCCGAAGGAATGCGCCGTGGTCACGGAGATCGACGGAATCGTTACCTTCGGTCCCGATTCACGCGGTCGTCGCCGGGTACTCGTGACCCCCGACGAAGGGGGCGAGCCGGAGGAGTATCTCATTCCGAAGGGCAAGCACGTGAGCCTGCACGAAGGAGACCACGTCCGAGCCGGTGACGCGCTGATGGACGGTTCTTCGAACCCTCACGACATTCTCAAGATCAAGGGCGAAAAAGCGCTTGCCAAGTATCTGGTGGATGAAGTGCAGGAGGTCTATCGCCTGCAGGGTGTTCGCATCAACGACAAACACATCGAGGTCATCGTTCGACAGATGACCCGCAAGGTGCGGATTACCGAGGTCGGCGACAGCGACTTTTTGCTGGGCGAGCAGGTCGAAAAGTCTCGTTTCCAGGCTGCCAACGATGTGTTGGAGGCCGAGGGTCAGGAGTGCGCGGTCGGCGAACCGCAGCTGCTCGGCATCACCAAGGCCTCGCTCTCGACCGAGTCGTTCATCTCGGCGGCCTCGTTCCAGGAAACCACCAAGGTTCTCACCGAGGCGGCGATTTGGGGCAAGGTTGACACGCTGAGGGGGCTCAAGGAAAACGTCATCATGGGTCGTTTGATCCCCGCAGGAACAGGGATGCTCAACTACCAAAAGGTCGGAATTATCATCGATCCCCCGCAAGGGATGGAAATTGCGGGAATCGACGACGTCGAAGAGGAAGATGCCGGCAATGAACAGTTCGGAGACGCTCTTGCGAGTGATCCGGCGGCTCCAGGGACCGACATTTTGCGCGCCAAGGCAGGTGATGAACCGACCGGGATCAAGATTTGATATGCGGTATTTCCCTAGGACACGAACTTTGGTTAGGAGCAATTGGCACCAGCGAATACAAATGAATGCAAGCTATAGCGTCGTTGACACGTCCCGGAGGGACGCTAGACTGCGCGCGATTTTCTAGGTACAGAGACCGCCTCCTTGCGGTCCGCTTCCGGATGGACGGTGAACCATCCTGAAGGTCACCCCGGGGCTCTGGCTTCGGGGGACTCAATCACTCAGCGCCGATTCGACGATCGAATCTCCGCAAGACTGAGTCGTGAACGACGACCTTCCGGACTCATCGTTGCTGAGAAGCGGGTAGAAGGGAGATGTGTCTCTGGATCTGTTTTTGCTGTTTTCAGGATTTGGCACAACCTTCTATATATCGGATACCGGCCCCCACTGGATAGGGGACGTACCGCAACGAAGTAACCGCAGGAGCAAGCAGGCACACATGCCCACCGTTCAACAACTCGTTCGCAAGGGACGTTCCACCAAGCGAAAGGCCTCGAAGGCGCCCGACCTCGAGAAGGCCCCCCAAAGGCGGGGTGTCTGCTTGCGGGTCTATACGACAACTCCGAAGAAGCCCAACTCAGCGTTGCGGAAGGTAGCGAGAGTTCGTCTCACGAATGGCCGGGAAGTAAACGCTTACATCCCCGGCGTCGGCCACACCCTTCAGGAGCACTCGGTGGTGCTCGTGCGCGGTGGACGAGTCAAGGATCTGCCGGGTGTTCGATATCACATTGTTCGTGGAACCCTGGATGCAACCGGCGTCGACGGTCGTAACCGCAGTCGATCGAAGTACGGCACGAAGAAGCCCAAATAGTCCAGTTTTTTAAGCAGTACTTTTTTAGCAGTACATAGCCAGAGTCTAATGAATCCCAAAAAAATCTTGGGATCGGATCTAGGAAGAAAAAAGAAATGCCGAGACGTGGAGCCGTACCGAAGCGCCCAGCACCCATCGATTCCAGGCATGGGGATCGCACGGTGGGTCGCTTCATCAATGTTCTCATGAGAGACGGAAAGAAGAGCACCGCCGAGGGAATCATTTACGGCGCCTTCGACATGATCGAATCAAAAATGCGCAGCGAACCGTTGACGATGTTTCGCCGGGCCCTCGAAAATATCCGGCCCAGGGTCGAGGTAAAGTCACGCAGGGTCGGCGGTACCACCTATCAGGTCCCGATCGAAATCCGGCCCGAGCGCGCTTCGTCTCTCGCCATGCGCTGGTTGAAGGAAAACGCGCGTAAACGACCGGGCAAGAACATGGTCGAGAAGCTCGCGAATGAAATCATCGACGCGGCCAACGAACGAGGGGAGAGCGTCAAGAAGCGCGAAGACACCCATCGGATGGCGGAAGCAAACAAGGCGTTCGCTCACTATCGCTGGTAGAGCGCGCTGGTAGAGCGCGCTGGTAGAACGCGCTGGTAGAACGCGCTGGTAACTGAATGCAAGCAATTGTGCGGCGAAAGACGCAAGCAAGTCAGCACGGGCTGACAGCCGAAGGTCGGCGAAGGGTACAGGGAACAGAGCCATGCCTCGTACCGTCCCGATTGAGCGTGTAAGGAACATTGGCATCATGGCGCACATCGATGCCGGCAAGACAACGACAACGGAACGAATCCTCTTTTACACCGGTGTGAACTACAAACTCGGTGAGGTACACGACGGCGCTGCCACTATGGACTGGATGCAACAAGAGCAGGAGCGTGGCATCACCATTACGTCGGCGGCGACCGCCTGCGCGTGGCTCGGCCATTCTGTCAATATTATCGACACGCCGGGTCATGTCGATTTTACGATCGAAGTAGAACGGTCCCTTCGAGTACTCGACGGGGCCGTTGCTATTTTCTGCGGCGTCGGTGGTGTCGAGCCGCAGTCGGAGACGGTCTGGCACCAGGCCAATCGATACGGAGTCCCGCGGATCGCGTTCGTAAACAAGATGGACCGTATTGGTGCCGACTTTGACCGGGTGGTTTCAATGCTGCGTGACCGATTGAACGCAAATCCAGTCCCCATTCAACTGCCGATCGGTACTGCAGATGAATTTGTCGGCGTGATCGATCTGATCGAGCAAAAGGCTATCTACTGGGACGACGATTCTCTTGGTGTCGAGTACTCCCGAGAAGAAGTCCCGGCCTCACACCTCAAAGCGACTGCCGAGGCGCGTGAAAAACTGGTCGAAGCTGTGGCCGATATCGACGAAGACATCATGGCCAAGTACCTCGACGCCGAGGAAATCAGCGCAGACGAAATTCGCGCAGCCCTGCGAGCCGGAGTCTTGAACAATCAACTGCTTCCTGTTCTGTGCGGTGCCGCATTCAAGAACAAGGGCGTTCAGACCCTGCTCGACGCAGTCATCCACTACCTGCCGTCTCCGGTCGACATCCCGGCTGCAGTCGGCTATCGCGTCAAGGACGACAAGCAGGTGCCTCGAAAGGCATCTGACGACGAGCCCTTTGCCGCATTGGCGTTCAAGATCGTGAGCGACAAACATGCAGGGCAGCTCACCTATTTGCGCGTCTATTCAGGACACGCAAAAGCCGGGGATTCGTTGATCAACGCGAATCGCGGCAAGAAGGAACGGGTCGGAC
>JADFNE010000077.1 GCA_022563535.1 Myxococcales bacterium | reverse complement strand
CCTGGTTCGTCCACTCCTGAAAGTATCGATGCAACGTGCTCGACGAACCGAACTCGCTCGGCGCGGCATTCCACTGACACCCCGTTCGCAGGACGTACAGAATCCCGTCGAACACCCGGCGTCGATCGACACGAGGCCTCCCGCCCCGCTTCCCCGGTCGGTACTTCGGGAGAAGAGGCTCGACCCGTTCCCAAAGCTCGTCCGAAGTTCGCCATCGTTTGTTCGCAGCCGGATTCTTCGCCATCTACTTCCCCCTCACACGGGGGGTGTGTGGATCACGTGAACTGGAACGACGAATAGCACAGGGTTATAGGATAGGCTCTTAGTACATCGACGCATGGGTCGATCTCCGAGCTGACGCTCGCTGACCTGACTGCATCAATTGGTCCTGCTTCGGAGTCTATCAAACTGCAGGTGGAATGGATGTTCCAGCCCGAGGCGCTTGTGTATCCGGACTACGATGGTTTGTCCGCGGCCAGCCGTTCCAGCATTTCCCGGTGACGTGAACGGCTGATGCGATAGCGACTGAGGGACAGAATCACCCCCATCCAGATCAGGAATACCACCGGCCCGTAGATCAGCCCCAGCTTGGCGATAATGTCTGGCGACACGTCGCCGACAGCGGTCTCGGTGGGGAACGCGATCAGCGACAGCAGGATACCGGCAATCAGCGTACCCAGGGGCCGCGTTCACCTACGTCATGTCGGCAAAGCGAGGTCAAAAGCCCAAAGAACTGGAAGTGTACGGCCGCGCCAAGCGCAGGACGATCGATCGCGAAATCACCGACCACGCCATCGATTTCATCAAGAGAAAGGCCGATACCAAGCAACCTTTTTTCGCCTTTCTCCCCTACACCCAAACCCACGAACCCGTCGACCCTCATCCTGACTTCAAGGGCAAGACCGGAAATGGGAGTTTTGCTGATGTTTTGGCACAGACGGATGCCTACGTGGGCGAGCTCCTGGATACGATCGACAAGCTAGGACTCAAAGAAAACACCATATTTATCTTTACATCGGACAATGGGCGCGAAGGCGTGCCTGGATCGTTTGGATTCACCGGTCCCTGGCGAGGCAGCATGTTTTCTCCCTATGAAGGTTCCTTACGCGTGCCTTTTCTAATCCGCTGGCCCGGAAAGATTCCTCCGCAGCGAGTATCAAACGAGATTGTCCACGCGGTGGATCTGTTCCCCACATTGGCGAACTGGGTAGGTGGCAAGGTTCCGAAGGACCGAACCATGGATGGTGCCGACCAGTCTGGTTTTCTGATGGGTAAGTCGGAGAAATCCGCTCGAGAGTCTGTCATGATTTACGTTGGCAACGAGGTTTTTGGCTTGAAATGGCGCAATTGGAAATTGCTTTTCAAAGAGATGGCTGAACACAGTCCGTATGCGGTCAGAACATTGGCTTATCCCTCGGTCTACAACCTGCTCATAGACCCAAAAGAAGAAGTACCCGAACTCAACTACCTCGCCGACACCTGGGTCGACGCTCCGTTGTATCAGGTTCTAGAAGACTTCCAAGCCTCGCTCGAAAAAGATCGCGGCACTCCGGGTCCCTAGATTCTACAGCCAACTGATTTCAAAGTGGGTTTCTTGAATTCTTTCAGAGACACCCAACGGTAGGATTCGATGGAGTGGCACCCGATCCGAAGGGCGTCGCGCATCCCTCGCTAGCCATCGAGATCCATCGCGCGAAGCAGTCGCTCGCGAATGGGGTAGTTGCGGCCCCGTGCGTCCGCGCGATCGGTCGACCTGAGGAGAGCCCGCGCGGCGGTGTTGCCGAGCCAGCGCATCGGTTCCCGCTCCCACTGCGGCGATCGGTGACCCACCCAGGGAAGTTCGACCAGTGGCGTCTTTCGACCGAGCGCAAAATCGCACAGCGTTCGTCCCGCCAGGTTGCTGGGACACACCCCTTCGCCCGTGTAGCTCTCCACGCCTGCGATACCCGTCGTCTCGTCGATCAAGATGGCTGAGGTGAAATCTCGCGGCATTCCGAGCACACCACCCCAGCGGTGGGTGACGGCGAACTCTCCAAGCTGCGGAAGCATTTCGCGCAAGGCATCGACGAGCATTCGCTCGACACGCGGGCTCTTCTCAAAGCGAGCATTGATCGCCGAGCCGAAATGGTAGCCATAATCCCGCCCGCCAATCACAATCCGGTTGTCCGCCGTGCGCTGCGCGTAGGTGAACAGGCGGCTGCAGTCGCCAAAGAGCCCTCGCTCCGAAAGGCCGACCTCTTCCCAGATTTGATCCGATAGCGGTTCGGTAGCAATCATGTGTTCGTAGATGGGCATGACGTTTCGTCGACGCCCGGGTAGCAGCGTGGCGTGCGCGTCGAGCGCCATCACGATACGAGGCGCTCGCACGCTGCCGTGCGAAGTGCGCACTCGACCGGGCTCCACCTCGAGCGCGGTGGTCTGCTCGTAGATCGACGCGCCGCGGCGCTCGGCGGCATCGGCCACACCGCGTGCGAGTTTCGCGGGGTTGAGGGAGGCGGTGTTCGCATTGAAGGTGCCACCACAGTTCGAGGAGATGCGGATGCGAGCCGTGACCTCTTCGGGTTCGAGCCAGTAGACATCCTCTTCCGTCCATCCGATTTCTCGCTCGAATTCCAAATCCTCACGAAGCCGCTTTGCCTGGCGCGCATTGGTCGCCAGGTAGAGGCCTCCCCCCTTGTGGAAGTCCGCTTCGATTCCCTCGGCTTTGCAGATGGCGCCCACCTCGTCGACGGTTGCCTTGATCGCCTCGCGCAAGTCGGCTGCGCCCTGCGGATCGCGTTCGAAGAAGTCCTCCAGGCCGTGGAGCAGGGCGACGCAGTGGCCGCCATTGCGCCCCGACGCGCCAAACCCAGCCGTTTCGCGCTCGATGACCGCGACGCGACACGAGGGATCGGCGCGCATTAGATAGTACGCAGTCCACAATCCAGTGAAACCACCGCCGACGATCGCCACATCGACGTCGCGGTCACCTGGCAGCGGTGATCGCAGCTTGGGCTCCGCGCCAAGCGAGTCGAACCAGAAGCTGATTGAGCGATAGGACATTTGATTTCGTCAGTGCTGTTTTCAGGAGGACGGCCGAGCGTACCACAAGCACGCTGCCCTCGAGCACGTGCGCGACGCCGAGTATCTCACCGATCTCACGCAGATCCCGCTTCTCACCTTTGACCCTGGACTAGTTACTAACACGTGCATAAGTAAGATGACGTGCTACTCTTCGCTTCATGATCCAGAAGCAAGATGGTCGTGCTCTCGATCACAAGACACTCGAAGAGATCCGCATCCGCGCCGTGCAGAGCGTTGAAGCCGGCGAAAGTCCCGAGGACGTGATTCGTACGCTGCGGTTCGGTCGCACCGTCATCTACAGCTGGTTGGCGAAGTATCGGGAAGGAGGGATCGACGCACTTCGGGCGAAGGCGATTTCGGGACGCCCATCCAAGATGACGGGAAGGCAGCTCCAATGGGTCTACAAGACGGTGACGGGTAAGAACCCCCTTCAGCTTCGATTCGAGTTCGCGCTGTGGACGAGGTCGATGATTCGCGAGTTGATTCGCGAGAAGTTCGGCGTCCGCTTGAGCGAAGTGTCCGTGGGCCGGATGCTTCGCAAGCTCGGGCTCAGCCCACAGAGGCCACTCCGCCGAGCGGTTGAGCGCGACCCCGAGCTCGTGGAAACATGGCGTAAGAAGCAGTTCCCTGAGATTCGCAGATTGGCCAAGAAAGAACGGGCCACCCTCTACTTTTCCGACGAGGCAGGCGTTCGCTCGGACTTTCATGCCGGCACCACCTGGGCGCTGAAGGGGCAGACCCCCATCGTGCCCGCGACCGGCCAGCGTTTCGGCATGAATCTGATCTCCGCGATCAGCCCGCGTGGTGACTTCCGATTCATGACGGTGGAGGGGCGAATGAACGCGGAGAAGTTCATCGAGTTCCTCAAGCGCCTCCTCCACAACGCGCCTCGCCCAATCTTTCTGGTCGTCGATCGCCATCCATCGCACCGCGCCAAGAAGGTGCTCGCGTTCGTGCGATCGACAGAGGGACGCCTCCGGCTCTTCTTCTTGCCGCCGTACGCCCCCGATCTGAATCCCGACGAACACGTCTGGAACCACCTGAAGAACCACGGAGTCGGCAAGCAAGCGATCCGGAGTCGCGACCAGTTTCGAAAAGTCGTACTGGCCCACATGCGATCGCTTCAGCGGCTGCCTGACTTGATCCGTAGTTTCTTTCGAGACCCGCACCTTCGATACATTCTCGAGTGAGTTCGTCGTCGAAGTGGATGCTATGTCAGGATACTTTCGTACTTCTTAGTAATGCAGGCAGGTCAGTCCGAGTACGAGTCCTATCTAGTAGTTGGGATCCGGAGTGCCGGGATCTTTCTCGAGCGATGCTTGGAAGTCTTCTAGAACCTGATACAAAGGATAGTCTACCCAGGTGTCCGCGTTGTAGTTGCGTTGGGGATGCTCTTCTTTTGGGTCTACTAGCAGATTGTAGAATGTCGGGTAGGCGAACGTTTTGACCGCATAACTAGGTCCATCGATTGCCTTGAGAAGCATCTTCCAGTTGCGCCACTTCACACCGAAGAGTTCGTTGTCGACGTAAATGACGATGGACTCTCGAGCGGATTTCTCCGACTTACCCATCAGGAAATCAGACTGGTCAACACCATCCATGGTTCGGTCCTTCGGGATCTTGCCGCCTACCCAGCTCGCCAATGTGGGGAAGAGATCCACCGCGTGGACAATGTCGTTTGATACTTGCTTCGCTGGGATTTTCCCGGGCCAGCGGATTAGAAAAGGTACGCGTAGTGAACCTTCATAGGGAGTAAACATCTCACTTCGCCAGGGGCCGGTGAACCCACCCGATCCCGGAACGCCTTCGCGCCCATTGTCCGATGTAAAGATAAATATGGTGTTTTCTCTTAGCCCTAGCTCTTCGATGGTATCCAGGAGCTCGCCCACGTAGGCATCCGTTTGCGCCAACACGTCGGCGAAGGGGCCGTTTTTGGTCTTGCCCTTGTAGTCGGGGTGGGGATCGGCCGGATCATGGGTTTGCGTATAGGGGAGATAGGCGAAAAAAGGCTGCTTGGCTTTGGCCTTGCGCTTGATGAAATCGATGGCGTGGTCGGTGATTTCGCGATCGATCGTCGCGCGCTTGGCGCGGTCGTACACTTCCCCTTGTTTGGGCTTTTGACCTCGCTTTCCCGACATGACGTAGGTGAACACGGCACTCGGGTGGAAGCCTTCCACAAAGATAGTGCTATCCGGCCAGTAGGCTCGGTCCGATGACCTGGGGATTCCATACCACTCGTCGAAGCCCTGGTCCGTGGGAAAACGGCCCTCGGTGTCTCCCAAATGCCATTTCCCGAAGATTCCCGTCGCGTAACCGGAATCCGACAGCATCTCCGCCAGCGTATATTCGTACTTGGTGATGCCGTACCAAATGTCTCGGGGAGGCAGCCCGTCTTCTTGCAGCCGGGTGCGAATCCCGTAACGACCGGTCATCAGGGCCGCACGCGAAGGTACGCATTCCGCTTCAACGTTGTAATTCGTGAATCGAAAACCTTCGGAGGCGAGGCTGTCGATTCTGGGCGTCGCCGCTCCGCGCAAAACGCCTCCGCCATAAACGCCGACTTCGCCGTATCCGAAATTGTCCATCAATACGAGGACGATGTTCGGCTTGCTCGGATTCCCAGGCGCAGCCAGGATCGGGGAAGCCAACACCAGGATCGCAATGAGAAAGACAGCAATTCTCGCGGTTTGAGTGAGTTCCGACATTGTCGCCTCCTTCCGCACTGCTGCGCGGATGACTCCAGCGCGATTCATCAAGACACCGTGGCAGGTGGATCAGCATCATAGGGGGTGGCGCCTGGGAGCAACAACGTAAATAAATCAGGAGATCGGGTCGCTTTGGATCTGTTTTGTGAGCCTGATGTGAGTCTGTCGGGGCGTGGGGGCCCGCTTCTACTCGGTCAGCGGGCTGAGAAGCCATTTACTAAGATCGATAATTATTTTACTTTAATCATTAAAAATTAATTGATTATCGTCAATTTTGTGCTTAAGCTGTGTGCCGTGAGCGTTCGGAAACCGCTGATCCACCAGGGGAGGTCCATCATGTCAACGGGAAACGAATCGATCGCAGGGCATGTCGGACGACTGAAGAAAGCGAGTGTCGTCTTTCTGGCCCTCGCGTGCCTGGTGTGGGTTGAATTCGCATTGGGAGTGGGGCTCGGTCTCAGCGTGTTGAGTGACTACGTTGCGCATTGGAGTGTCTTCCTCGTGCTCTTCTTGGCCTACGCGATCCTGAGCGCCTGCCTGTTTGTCGCGAGTTGGGCCCTCAAGGTGCTCGTCTACATCTTTGAAGAAATGAAACTCGTGGTGTAGGAGAGCGCCGTGTCCATTGAAGTACAACTCGACTTGATGCTCTTGACGCGGAAGATCAGTCTGACAGAGCTTTCAGAGCGCGTTGGGATTTCGATCACCAATCTGTCAATTCTGAAAACGAACAAAGCCCGTGCGATTCGATTCTCTACGTTGGATGCCATCTGTAGAGAATTGGAGTGTCAACCCGGTGACCTCCTGGCTCGTACCGATCCGTCGTAGCCGATGGGGCCTGCGCTGGGCTGAGGCGGCCCAGGCGTGGACTACAGCGTCCAAGTTGCACAGCCGTTGCCGCTCCGCGGGCCCGTTCAGCGCTGCTGCGATTCTGCCGATCAAGTAGGTATGCGTAGGGCTCCCCACTCGATCGCATCCGGGCGTTCTCAACGCGCGTCGCAGCGCGGCTACTTGCTGGTCGCGTGTGTCTTCTTCGCGGCTCTCGCGTTCAGCGCCAGTGACCTGGGCGCCGAAGAAGGGCGCGTCTTCTACAAATACACCGACGATGCGGGACAGCTGCACTTCGTCCAGAGCATCGACCGGATTCCGAGGCAGTACCGCAACCAGATCGGCGAGGTCGCGCTCGAAGGCGATCCCCTGTGGACGAAGAGCACAGCCCAGATGCCGGTCGTGCAGCCGCGCGAGGAATATCAGCCGGCCAAGCGGGGCGTCGTGGCTGGCAATTCGGACGTCATTCTCTACTACGCCGATTGGTGTGGATACTGCAAGAAAGCCAGACGCTGGCTCGATGAGCGCAACGTCGTCTACGACCTGCGCGACATCGATATACCGCGTTACAGCAAAGAGCTGGCGGAAGTCTCGGGGGGCAAGAGCATCCCTGTGCTCAGTATCGGCGGCGAGCTCGTTCGCGGCTTCAATCCCAAGGCGTACTCGAAAAAATTGACGCTACACAACTGAGAAACAGGAGGTCGGCGAATGCGGGCCATCGCGCTAATCACTCTGCTCCTTACTCTTGGAACGGCCAATGCGGACGATCTGACCGTAATCGGTAACCCGGACGCGGACGACTGCTATCTCGCCACCATGCTGCCCTACATCGAGGCAGAACCCTCGATTGTCTCCTGCAACCTCGCCCTCTACACCCGAAGGACCTCCGGGAGGGACAGGGCGTCGATTCTGGTGAATCGAGGCATCCTGTACAACCACATGGGCGAATACTCTGCTGCGTTTCAAGACTTCAATGCGGCTCTCGAGATCGTCTCGGATTACCCAGAGGCCTACATCAACCGCGGAAACGCGTTTTTCCACATCGGACAGGTTGAGCGGGCGATCGCTGATTACAACCAGGCCATCCAGCGAACGTCAGCGAAACTGCACACCGCGTACTACAACCGCGGGTTGGTGAACGAATCCAAGCATCAGCACGACCGCGCTTTCGCGGACTTCGTTCGGGCCAACGAGCTCAGACCGGGTTGGGTGCTCGCTGCTGGCCGCGTCGAGCACTATCGCAAGCATGGATACGAGCTGTCCCACTGAGCGAGCGTTGGGCAGCTAGGCGCGCGCCGGCCTCGGCGCTTCAATCGGGGTTGGTGATGGCGTCTAGCGCCGGTTCGATCAGGCGTTCACTTCGCCCGGCCCAGATCAAACTCCCAGATCCATCGCTCGCATACGAGGAATGGATATCGGAATGCAGCTTCGGATGCGCAGCCAGAAGTTGATCTGCGCTGAGATCTTCGCTGAGGAGTGTTCCTGAGGCCGTACGAACCGAATATCGGGGGCCTTGTGAGGTCGAAGAGATGGTGACGATGTAATCGCGGAAAGCCAAATGCACGACGGCGAGTGCCTCGTCTTCCGCAGAATCAGCATGGCTGGAGACCAAGATGGCCGATAGCACGGCCGCGAAGGAAACGATGCCCAGGTGACGCATGGTGGTGAGCCTCCGAATCGAGGGTAGCACTCCTCGGATGCTGCGTATCGGCTCCAGAACCGGATAGGTGTCGCGTGGCAAGCCCCGATGGGGACGCCGCTGCGGCGGAGGAGGGTCTAGACGGCCCGCGATCGGAACTGGCAGGTCTCGAGCGAGCAAGAGGCGACCTGGGGTGCGTCGTCGGCTATCGTGAAATTCCAGATCCCGCCGGAGGGGCAGTGCGAAAAATCTCTAATCGGCCGCACTGCTGCGGAATTGCGATCGGAGCAAAGTCTCCACGAGCGCACCGCGTCCACGAACGAGTGCAGACGAAATCGGAGCCGCTCGCGATTCGCGCGCATCTCAGCGAAACACTACCTACGGCGGCGCTACTGATATGCCTCCTGACCGGAATCTCCGCACCCGCATCGCGCGCGGCGACCGAGCGCGTCACACCTCCGCCGGTGAGTGGGCGACGTCTGTCTGTTCCGGAGAGCATCCTGCCGGCGGATGTCCTTGCGCGGGTCGAACTCCTACGGGAGAACGTCGATCTGCTGCGTCACTACATGGGCAAGCCGACGCCGCCTGTGTCGCTGTTTCGCGTCGAGTCAGCGCGTCCGTTCGAGGTCTACTCCCAGGCTCTCAATCTACAGCTGCGCGCCAATCGTCTGGCGTTCGAACAGGTTCGGGTCGTGCGCAACGAGTCCATCCCGCTGATGATCGAAGCGCGCCCAGCAGATGTCTTCGGCGTGATCGACTCGGCGCTCGCGGCCGTGCTGGTCGTCAAGCAGGACCTCGGGATCGAGACCGCCGTGGCCGAGAAACAGCAGCCCGACACCAGCACGCCGAGTGATGTCTTCAATGCCACGATTGCCGCCGGAAGCGAAATCAACCACTTGCTCGATCAGAGGACCTCGCCAAGCGACGTATTCCAGCTCGTCACAGCCGCGGTGTACACGGCGGCCGCACTTCACGTCGTGATTCCCGGCGGCCCGAGCCGCCCTGCCGAGCCCACCTTCGAGCCGAACAAGATGCCGAGCGACGTCTACTCGCGCATGCGGCGATGCTTCACGCTGATCCGCCTGCTTGCCGAATCCAAGGGCGGCGCAACGCTTCGCTTCGAGATCGACGGGGAGGGCAGCCAGCGGGTCAGCCCGAACGATGTCAGCGATCTCGCCTCCCTCATCGTCGAGGAGCTCACCCACCTGCACCGTCAGGTCCCTTCGGCAGCGGCACCGGTCCGCGCCCACTACCCGGGCAAGCGCTTTCCCGCGCACGTGTACCAGCGGGTCGGACTGTTGGAAAGCATCCTCGAAGACCTGATGGAAGCGTGGGGCGTACCGATGCCCGATTTGCCAGCCGCGATGCCCACCCCGGACTGATCCGAAATGGCCGATCCGAAAAGCACCGCATCATCGATCAAGCGGTTCCGGGCCGGCGCGAGCAGCCGGCTGACCGAGTCGTTGCTGTCCTCGAGCGGCAAGGTGGCAGGCGTGGGTGTGGCAACCGCCCTGCTGACGCTCGGGTTTACGATCTGGTTCGGATTCGGGCTTCGGCATCAGAGCGAAGTTGGCGCGCCGTTGGCGCAGTCGGCCGCAGTGCTGAACGCCTCGATCAATCAGTCCCTCGCTGCGTTGCGGGGATGGGTCGCCTATGGGGATGCGGAGTCGCGTGCGGAGCGGGCGCAGATCTGGAGTCAGGAGATCGAACCCACCTTCCGCCAGATCGATGAACTCGCGGGCAGCTCGAGTGTGCCCGATACCGACGCCCGGGTCAGCGAACTCGGGAGCAAGCTTCGCAGGCTCGAACTCGTGCAGTGGGAAATCGAGGATGTGGCGCAGACGCCGGGTAATTGGCCCGCGACCGTGGCATACGAGAGGCGCCTGGAACCGCTGCGACGAAGCATTCTCACGAGCCTCCACAGTGCGATCGAGCAATACACCGCGGGTGAAGAGCGGAAGCCCTCGATTCAATTTCTCGCGCAGATGGCACGTTTCCGATCGGTGTTTGCCCAGTGCGATCTTGCGGTCGCTTCGCTCATTCGCAGCTACGACGAAGCTCACGAGCACACGGCCGAACAGAAGCTGAACGAATCGCGGGTCATCGCGCGTCAGGTCGAGGCCGGCGCACGGCTCCACACCTCCGGCGATCTCCGACATCTTCTCGACTTTACCGTCAATGAGTTCGTTGCCTACGACGTGCAGGTTCAGGAAGTCATGGCATTGCGACGGGCGGCGGGGTGGAACGTCGTCCTGTTTCATTATCTCGAGAAAGCGCAACCACTCGTGCTGGAGGCCCGCGCCATCGCGGGCGCGCTCGCCGAGGACCAGGCACAGGCGATGAAGGAGAGCGCCGATCGGATGACCAACGCGAGCTATCTGGTGATCGTCATGGCGCTGGCCATGGGATTGCTCTCGGCGGGCTCGCTCTTCGTCTCCTATCGGCTCAACCAGCAAGTCCACAACGTGATGGCGCGCGCCAAGCGCCTCGGCCAGTACGAAATTGAGGAGCGCATCGGCAAGGGAGGCATGGGAGAGGTCTACCTCGCTCGGCACGCGATGCTGCGACGCCCGACGGCAATCAAACTGCTGCGCGCGGAGAATGCCCAGGATCTCCGGGCGCAAATCCGATTTCAACGTGAGGTCCAGCTGACTTGCCAGCTCACGCACCCGAATACGATCGAGATCTTCGACTATGGACGAACGCCCGAAGGCATCTTCTATTACGCGATGGAATATCTCGACGGATTCACGATTGAAGCGCTGGTCTCCCTGTCGGGTTCGATCGAACCAGCGCGTGTCATTCACACGCTGGTTCAGGCCTGCGGATCCCTGCAGGAAGCGCACTCTCTCGGGCTGCTCCACCGGGACATCAAGCCCAGCAACATCATGCTGACCACGCGTGGTGGGGCCTACGATACCGTGAAGATCCTGGACTTCGGACTGGTCAAGGACCTGGCCGGGGATGACGCCGACCATGGGAGTGCGCACGATGTCATCGTGGGAACCCCGATGTACCTGGCGCCAGAGGTCATCCTCTCACCGGAGAGTGGCAGCCCGAAGTCCGACCTCTACGCACTCGGTGCCGTCGGCTACTACATGCTCTCGGGTACCACCGTCTTCCCCGCTGAAGAAGTGGTCCAGATACTCGCCAGTCAGATCAACGACGCCGCGCCGTTTCCCTCGGAGCGTCTGGGCCGTGCTCTGCCCCGCGACCTCGAGTACGTCATCATGTCCTGTCTCGCCAAGGATCCGGCGGAGCGCCCCGAAAGCGCGATGAAGCTGGCCGAGATGCTGCGCGCCTGTGATTGCGGAACGTGGTCGGTTGACGACGCGCGCTTTTGGTGGGAGGAGTACGGCGAGGCCGCGCGCAACGAGATCGCCGTCGACAAGACGCGTGGCTCTGCGCTTCGGTCCGAGCTCCAAGTCGTCGTGCAGGACAGCCGGAGCTGAGCCGCCCATTGAAGTATGCGTGAATCGCTGAACACCACTCGAAGGGCGATGTGGGCCGCGGTGGGCGTTGCCATCGTGATGGTGGGTCAGCTCGTCGCGAGCCGCGCGATTCGGGACGGATTCTTCCTCAGCCATTTCGAACCGACCGTGCTGCCGTCGATGGTCATGATCTCGTCGATCCTCTCCATCTTCATCGTTTTGGGTAGCACCCGGGTCCTTCGCCGCATGCCACCCGCACGAAGTCTGCCCCCGTTCTTCGCCGCGAATGGGGCGCTCTTTTTTGCCGAGTGGGCGCTTTCGGTCTCGATGCCGAAGGTGGCTGCCATTGCGCTCTATCTCCACACCATGAGCCTCAACGCGGTGGTCGTTTCGGCCTTCTGGTCAGTGGTGAACGAACGTTTCGATCCCCATACCGCAAGGCAGCTGATTGGCCGCATTGGCGGGGCCGCGACATTCGGAGGAGTGCTCGGCGGGGTCGCCGTCTGGCTCGGTGCCTCGGCACTGGACATCCCGACGATGATCGCCGCGCTCGGATTGTTGAACCTGTTATGTGCCGCCGGAGCTCTCCAGATCGGCAGCGGAGATTCTGTCAGCGCGCTCTCCGATGATGAAACGGCTGCTTCGGCGGTCGCGATCTTTCGGGAGTCTCCCTACCTGCGGAGCCTGTTCCTGCTGGTCGCACTCGGCGCGTTTGGTCAGGCGGTCTACGACTATGTCTTCAAGGCTGGCGCTGCAGCGTACTTCGATACGGGGGCGGAGCTCGTCTCGTTCTTCGCACTCTTTCACCTGGGGGTCGGAGTGCTCACATTCCTCGTCCAGAACCTGATCGCCAAGCGTTCACTCGAGCGCTACGGCCTCGCAGTCACGGTATCCACCCTACCCGTCAGCTCCGCCGCGCTCGGGTTTACCGCGCTGTTGTTCCCCGGCCTTCCGAGCGCGATCAGCATGCGCGCTGGCATTGGTATCGTCGAGAACTCGCTGTTTCGATCCGGCTACGAACTTCTGTATACGCCAGTCCTGCCCGAGAAGAAGCGCCCCACGAAGCCGCTCATCGACGTGGGCGGCGACAAGAGCGGGACCGCGCTGGGGGGGGGATTCGCCCTCCTGGTCATCGGTATCTTCCCCGCGTTCACCGATTCGCTGCTGATCATCGCAGGGATTGCAGCGAGCCTTGCGTCGCTGTACGTGGCTCGGAAGCTCCACCACGGATACGTGTCTTCGCTGGCCGAACGACTGCGGGTTGGAACGCTCGCGGTGGGCGACGTCTCCGTCGACGATGCCACGACGAGACTCACCGTGATGGACACGATGGTCGCATTGGAGCGGCCGGTCGAGGGAAGCGGCTCGACGGCCGCGTCGCGCGATTCCATCGCGGGAGTCGATCCGGACGACATTCGCGAGAGGCTGGTCAGACATTCCGCGTCCCGCAACTCACAGGAAGACGGGCGGCCCGCTCGGGAGCCCCGGCCCTTCACAGCACCGCCGGCCCGTACACTGGCCTCCGATGAAATCGACGCAACGCTCGTCGCCATCGCGAATCTTCGCTCCGGTGAGGCCGAACGGATTCTCGCAACCCTGGTCGCCCACAACCCAGTGCCCCGAGAGCTGGTTGCTCTGATCATTCCGACACTGGGCGACGCCGAGGTCGGAGAGGCCGCGGCCGCCGCTCTGCGACGCGTGGCGCCGGTCTACACGGGCGCGCTACTCGACGCTGTCCTTCAGTCCCGGATGCCCGTGCGGGTACGAATGCGTTTGTGCGAGATCCTCGGAAGACTTCCTACCCAGCGAAGCGCGAATGGCTTGATCGAACTTCTCGGCGATGCGGACTTCGAGCTGCGCTTCCACGCTGCTGCCAATCTGTTGGCGGTCCACCGAAGCAATGACAAGCTCCGCATTCCGCGCGATCTCCTCTTTGGGATCGCCGAGCGCGAGGCCGCCGATTGCCGACGTCGTTGGCGCAGCCAGATTGCCCTGGATCGTCGCTTGACCCGAACCGCTGCCGTCGAGTCCGCTGAAGGGAGGCGCGTGGTCCAGGGCATGTCCTTCATCGCGACGCTGCTGCTGACCCTGCTCGAAGCCAAGCCGCTACAGCTCGCGATCCGCGCCCTTGCGAACGACCAGGCGGGAAATCGCGGTACTGGGCTCGAGTACCTGGAGAACGTCTTGCCAGCGCCCCTGCTTGTCGAGCTGAGGCCGCTTCTGTTGGACTCGCGGTTGACCGCCGCGGGACAGAGATCTCGTTCAGCCGTCCTGGCCGAGATCGTCGGCGACGCTGCGTCGGGTCCGGTGGACTTTGCTGCCCTGCGCGCTCACATCGACGCTGCACGAAACTCCAGCAGCGAGGTGGCCGCCAAGGCGCCGGACTCTCACTGAGTCCGTCGCCTGACCTCAGCGAATTCGAGGTGGGGTGGGGCGGATTTGGATGAAGGCGAGTGGGACGCGCGTGGGCAGGTACACGACCTCGAAATCAAAGGGTGCGGTCGCTGCGGGAGAGAGGAAGAACGTGCCGTTGAGCTTGGCTCGGATCTCCTCGGAAGACGATTCCAGGCTGAGGCCGCCCGTCCCGAAGTAGTTCAGCGACACGATGTGGTCGAAACCCCGCTTGTAGGCGAGCCACAAGACCCGGCCGTTTCGAACCCACGGGACAGCCTCGCGATCGACCGCGAAGCCGAGCCCCGACATCGCGGGGAAGCCGGTGGCGAACGAGATGATCCCGTCGTCGTACTCGATCATCTTGGGAGGCGCTCCGGAGAAGTGTTCTTTCAGCTCGTCGCGCGCCTCGTACATGTGTGTGTAGGTCCTGTTGTAACGGGTGTCGTGAAACACGAGCCCGAAGAAGAGGAGCACGCTGACGGCACTTGCGCCCGCCACGAAAGCGGATCCCCTGCCATCGGCGACGGGCCGCTCCTTCTCCCAGAGGTAGAACGCGATCATGCTCATCTGGACGATCGACACCGGGTAGTACCATTGACCCTGGTGCCAGATGTTCACGAAGAGGAAGTTGTAGCTGGTCAGCACGAGCACGAATACCGAGCAGGCGGCGAGGGGCCAGGTGAGGGCATCGTGTCGCTCGCGCCTGCGCAGCACGGCGAGCCACGGCAGCGTGAACGCCGCGAGCACGGCGGGAAGCAGCATCTGGGCCATGCGCCACAGCTCGTCGAATCGCGCGGCCGAGATCTGACGGATGATTCGCTCGAGGTAGAAGAGGTTCGCAATACCCGACTGCGGGAACGCACTCTTGACCGTGCCGCTGACGGGAAGGAGCGACCCCGCGCTCAGCCAGTTGAAGCAGAGGTACAGCGTCAAGCTCAGGCCGAATGGGCCGGCCACCGCAGCGAGTTCTAGAAACCGCGAACCGCCCCGACGCGCGGGTCGCAGCGCGTAGGTGGCGAGCACGCACACGGCCAGCGCTGCGTGGTCGAGTCGGCTGAGCATCAGCACCGACAAGGCGGCGCCGAGCTGCCAATCGATCGCGGGAGAAGCGTCGCGCTCGCGTTGCACCATGCAACGCAGCGCCCAGGCGAAGGCCGCCAGCGTGACGCCGGTCTCCATCCCGTTGGCGAAGCTCCACAGCGAACCGTAGAGGGGTTGGAGTGAGCCCGTGCTGAGCGCATAGAGTCCGACGGGAAGAATCGGGAAGGCGGCTGGCACCCGACCCAACGCGAGCCGGAAGCAACTCCCGAGCAGTACCGTCGCCAGAACGATCAGCAGCAGGCTGCTGAGAAAGACTCCGACGAGGAAGGCTGGTTCGCCGAGTCCGGCCAGCGAGCTGAACCCGTAGAGCAACGCCGTGTAGAGTTGCCAGAGGGGATGGAAGCCGTTGGTCGTGTACTCGCCGTCGAAGGAGGCTCCCATGCCCGAGGCGAGGTTTCGCGCCACGGTGAGGTAGTAAAAAACGTCTGCGGCGAAGTAGCTGAAGACCCGCTCCCAGCCGTTCCAGAGCAGGTCGACGAGGGGAGGCAGCGCTACGCCGCCCGCGGCGAGTCCAACCAGGACGCGGTCACGAGCCAACGCTCCGGTTCGCTGCCGCTCGGCTCCTCCGATCAGCAGACGGCTGGACGCGATCTGTGTCATGCCCCCTTGTCGGCGCCGGTTTCGCTGGGATTGAGCCCGTTTCCGCCCCGATTTGCCGGGCCGGGTCGGTCTACGCGGGGTGGGTGTGGTCCATCAGGTGAGCGCCCGTGAGCGTTCGTCGGGGAGACGTCCCCGATCCGCGGCCGGTCGGGTCAGGGGAAGATTCCCCGATCCTGGTAGGCCGCCTGGATCCGCTCCAGCGCCACGAGGTAGGCGGCGGTGCGCGTGTCCTGCCCGAGGTCGAAGCGCTTGCCGGCCTCTTCGACGGCGTCGTAGGCGACCGTCATCAGCCGGCGCAGCTTGCGATCGACCTCTTCCAGCTCCCAGCGCTCGTTCTTGCGATTCTGCACCCACTCGAAGTAGGAGACGATCACGCCGCCGGCGTTACACAGAATGTCCGGGATGACGGTGATCCCCTTCTCGCGCAGCACGTCGTCAGCCGCGGGAGACGTCGGGCCGTTTGCGGCCTCCGCGATCACCTTCACATCGATGTCGCCCGCGTTGCCCCTGTCGATCTGACTCTCCAAGGCCGCGGGAACCAGGATGTCGGCCTTGATCTGCCACAGCTGCTTGTTGGGGATCGACTCGGCACCGCTGAAACCGGAGGGGTCCTTGTGCTTCGCGATGTAGGCGAGCAACGCGTCGGGATCGATGCCCTTCTCGTTGTAGACCACGCCGCGGCTGTTGCTCGCTGCCAGTAGCTTCGCCCCCTTCTTGCAGAGCAGCCTGGCCGTCCAGCTTCCGGCGTTGCCGAAGCCCTGAACGACGAACGTGGCGCCGTCGAAATTGAAGCCGCGGCGCTCCGCCCAGGATTCGAGGGCGTATACCGTGCCCTGCGCGGTGGCCTTGTCGCGGCCGAGCGAGCCGCCGCAGCTCAGCGTCTTGCCCGTAACCACGCCGCGCATCGCAAACCGATCGTGGGCGCTGGTGGCGTTGATGTGGGTGTCCATCATCCACACCATCGTCTGTGCGTTCGTACCCATGTCGGGCGCGGGGATGTCGTAGTCGGGCCCGATGT
>JADFNE010000076.1 GCA_022563535.1 Myxococcales bacterium | reverse complement strand
CTCCGCGTCCAATAGATCCGCCGCTTCCGCATCGAGTTCGGGTAGCGCGTCAGTGTAGATGTCGAGCGTGGTGCTGATCTGTGCGTGACCGAGCCTGATTTGAACCACCTTCGCGTGAAGCCCCATTCGCAACTCACATCGGTAGCCATCGTGTGTCTTAACGTATTGAAGCCCACGGTCGGCTGACCTTGTCCACTTTTGCGCGACAAGGTCACTTTGTTGATGCGACCTCGTCGCACTCCTCGAAGGTGGAATGACGACTTCACTCCCCCGAGCGGCGCTGGCATCGTAAATTGCGAGGGTGTCATAGGCCGCGTCCGCGGAGGATAGGTAATTAAAGCTGGGTTCCCGCAACCCCGGCCAATTAGCACGTTGGCAAGTCTCCCGAATTCAGGAGTGATATGGCCGACCCGGGGCGCACGAGTAGCTTGCATGAACCCAGTTCGTTTTTGTTTGCGCTGCACAAATCGGGTAGCAGCATGCTCAACGAGATCATGGTCGAGTGCTGCAAGGTGGCTGAGGTCTCGACCCTGAATGTACCGGAGTGCTTCTTCTACCGTGGCGTGGAGGAAGTCGGGATCCCGGATTCGACCTTCGACGGTCTCCCCAAGTGGGGCTTTCTGCTCCACGGATACCGTTTTCTGCCTCCCTTCTTGCGGAGTCCCGATCTTTCTGCGCACAAGAAGGTGATCCTGGTGCGCGACCCGCGCGACATCATGGTCTCGCTCTACTTTTCGAACGCGCACAGCCATGTGCTCCCGCCCGAAGGAGAGCTGCGCGATGCCATGCTTGCCAAGCGAAAGGAATTGCAGGAGACGCCGATCGGCGAATACTCGCTCGGCGTCGATGGCGAATTCATCCGCGACAATTTCGATCTCTATGCGGGGCTGCTGGACGCGAATTCACTGGTCATCCACTACGAAGACCTGGTCTACGAGAAGCTTCGAGTTGTCGGGTCGATCCTCGACTACCTCAATATTTCGATCCCCCAAAGTCGTCTCGAAGAGATCGTAGCCAAGCAGGACCTGTTCCCCGAGCAGGAAGACATCTCCGAACACGTGCGGCAGGTCCACCCCGGCAATTTCACCAATCACTTCGATCAACAGCGAGTCGCGCAATTGAACGACTATTTCCGAGACGCCTGTGCGTCCTTCGGGTATGCCGCTCTAGCGCCAATGCGCCAATGCGTCGATCGCGCCCGGGCGAAGGGACTCGAGGGACACTTAGCCGTCGACGGCGTAGAGCTGCCACAGTCCGGGAATGCCCTTGAGTTCGTGGCTGCCGCGATTGGTGAAGCTCAGCTCAGAGCCGGCAACCAAGTCCTTCACGGTGCTCGATACGAGTACTTCGTTGGCACTCGCAGCTCCGCACACTCTGGCGCCGAGATGGACGGCGAGGCCCGTCACCTTGTCGCCGAGCAGCTCACACTCGCCCGTGTGGAGGCCCGCCCGGATTGAAATGCCCAGCGAGGCAACCGCGTTGCGGGTTGCACACGCACAGCGGATGGCTCGCGCGGGCCCGTCGAAGGTGGCGAAGAAACCGTCGCCGGCGGTATCGATTTCGCGACCGCGATGTCGCGCGAGTTCTTTGCGCACGATCGAATAGAATTGTTCCAGCAGCTCCCGGTAGCTTCGATCCCCGTGCTCCGCGAGCTGAGACGTGGAATCGACGATGTCCATGAACAGCACCGTAGCGAGGACTCGGTCGGGTTCTGCACTGTGACGGCTACCGGTAACAAATTGTTCGACTTCGTCGAGGATCGCGTCCGTGTCGCCGACCCATGGAAAGTGATCGCGACCCGGCACCTCGATCATTCTGGCGCCCTCGATGTGCTCCGCCAGGTAGCGACCTCCGGCTACGGGGGTTGCTCGGTTGTCCTCGCGATGGACGACGAGCGTTGGGACCTTCACCGACGAGAGAATACTCCTGACGTCGGTGTCACTCGCCATGGCGATGATCTTCCGGATCGCGCCCGGGCTTACTGCGCGCCGCTCGAACCGCCCCCAACTGCGAACGAAGGCTTCGTCATCCGCGCGGGACGGCGCGTAAATTTTTGCTGTGACGCCCTGGCCCCACTCTGCCTCGAGGCGTTGGAGGAACCGGTCCCACTGGACACTCGTCAGCGCCCAGGGGTAGTCCTCGGACCACAAGCCCGTGGCAAAGGTGTTGCACAGCACGAGCCCGGCTGTTCGGCCCGGATGCGTTGCGGCAAAGAGAATACACATCGGGCCACTTTCGGAGATCCCGAACAGGAAGGCGCGTTTCGATCCCGCCGCATCGAGAACGGCCCGCAAGTCGTCCATCCGCTCGTCGAGCGTTGGAAGCCGATCGACCGGATCGGAAAGTCCGGTGCCTCGCCGATCCAGCAGGATCAGCCGAGAAAAGCGTGACATGCGCTCGAGGAAGGGCGCGAAGCTCGGTTCCTCCCAGGCGTATTCCACGTGTGACACCCAGCCCGGAACGAAGACCAGGTCGCCCTCGCCCTCGCCAGTGACCTGGTAGGCGATGTTGACTCCGTCGTGCTTCGCATAGTGCGTTTCGGGAGTCATTCTGTTCTTCCCCCTATTCTACCTTGAGCCCGCCCATCGACTCACAGATTCTGCAAAAGGTGTCTCGTGTTTCGATCATGCAAACTCCCGGAATGGAATGGGCTACTCGAAGAAAACGGCGGTCCAAGCGTAGTCGATGCAGCCGGGCTGGGTGCGGGTTGGGTCGATGAGCTCTTTGGCGAGGTCGAGCGCTTCGGCGCGCTTTTCGATCGGGATCTCGACCCAGCCGGCAACGATGATCTTGGACACTTGGTGGCTTCCTTCATACATACTGGTTCGGGTTGGCTGTTCTGATTGGCTGTACCGATTGGAACGGGAAACGCGTGTCACGCGCAATCAGAGACGCAAGTCTACGAGGCGACCGCGTTGTTCACCAACTTGCCGAGCTCCCGGTAGCCCCCACAGCCCCAGCGAAAATAGACAAATGCATCTATGCTGATACCCAATCAACGCCTGCGCCGGCGGCGGTGAACGCTGCCCACGACAGCCCCCAGGAGGTGACCCATGCCCGGCGAAGAAACCCTGACGTCCCGCGAGATTCGTTCGAAGATCAGCAAGGACGGCACCCTCGAGCTTTCCCTCGCATCAACCCAGATTCCCGCGCCCGCCGAAGACGAAATCGTGGTGCGCGTAGAGGCCACTCCGATCAACCCCTCGGACCTCGGGCTGCTCTTTGGTCCAGCAGACATGACGACCGCAAAGTCCTCGGGCAGCGCCAGCGAGCCGATCGTAACCGCCGACGTCCCCAGTGGTCTGATGAGGTCCGTGGCCGCCAGAGTCGATCAGTCCCTGGCCGTCGGCAACGAGGGCGCGGGCATCGTGGTGCAGGCGGGTGAATCCGACGCCGCCCAGGCGCTGCTCGGCAAGACCGTCGGATTGATCGGCGGCGGCATGTACGCACAGTTCCGCGTCTTGAAAGTCGCCATGAGCCTGACCCTGGAAGAGGGCACGACCCCGAAAGAGGGTGCATCTTGCTTCGTCAATCCCCTCACCGCTCTCGGCATGGTCGAGACCATGCGCCTGGAAAACCACACCGCATTGGTCCACACCGCGGCCGCGTCGAACCTCGGGCAGATGCTCAACCGAGTCTGCCTGAGCGATGGAATCGATCTCGTTTGCATCGTGCGCAAGCCCGCGCAAGTAGACCTGCTGAAGAAGGCCGGAGCAAAGTTCGTCTGCGACTCTTCGGCGTCGTCGTTCATGGAAGACTTGATCGATGCTCTGGTGACGACCGGCGCGACGATCGCCTTTGATGCCACCGGCGGTGGCAAGTTGGCCGGACAGATTCTGACTTGCATGGAAGCTGCCGCGAACAAGAGCGCCAGCGAGTTCAGCCGCTACGGTTCGACCGTCCACAAGCAGGTCTACATCTACGGCGGGCTCGATCGCTCACAGACCGTATTCGGTCGCAACTTTGGCATGGCCTGGGGGATCGGCGGCTGGTTGTTGACGCCCTTCTTGCAGAAGATCGGCTTCGAGGCGGGTCAGGGCTTGCGAGAGCGTGTGGCCAGCGAGATCAAGACGACGTTTGCGAGTTCCTACGCACGCGAAGTTTCTCTTGCGGGCGCCCTGCAACTGGACGCGATTGCGTCCTACGGCAAACAGGCGAGCGGCGAGAAGTTCTTGATCAATCCGAACAAGGACTAGTGGACTAGCGACCGAGCGCGAGCGCCAGCTCCGACATTTTGATGCCGCGCACGAACTGGCTGATCTGATCCGTGTCGCCGGTCTGCAGGAACGCAAACAAGACGCCGGTCGCGGGCTCTGCGAAGCCGATCTGTCCTCCGGCACCGGGCCAACCGTAGGCGGTGGGTGACTTGCCCCAGGTGGTGCCAAAGCCGGCGCCGATCACGACGCCGGTGGTGCGGTTCGCCGGACGCTGCATGATCGGATCCAGCAAGGTGCAACGAACATTGCCGACACCGTCGGCCAGCACGTCGGCCTTCCACAACCCTCCCGGGTTGTGGAGCAAGCCCTGATAGAAACGCGCCAGATCTTCTGCGTGCATCACCGCCCTACCACCCGGCACGCCGTCTTCGATCATGACCGGGAAGTTGAACCGGTCATCGGGTGGCGTGGGCAGACACAACTGCGCGATGTCGCCTTGTTCGGCTTGCGGAATCCCCAGCAATCTGGGCAAACCCAGGGGAGCGGTGACGCGCTGTTCGACATAGTCGCGGAAGTCCATACCCCCCAGGCGTTCGATCAGTTCCGCCAAAACCCAATGGGCAGAACCGCCGTGGTACACGTACTGGGTACCGGGCTCGTATTCGATATGAGAGGCCAGCTTCGGAAGTTGGGGGCAAACTGTGGCCGATGAGGCCACAGTTTGTGGTTTCGCCCGTGGGCGCAGCCCACATGAAGGGCGAAGCCGGTGCGTTCGAATCGCGCCCGGGTCACCATCGTTTTCTTTGGGCCTGCCACGGGGGTTGCCTTTCCGGCGCTTCCCGCTTCGACGACGGCAGCCGTGTACTCGGAGCAAGAACCGATCGGGCGCACAGCCTCGCGCAAAATGCGAGAAGTCTGCAGCTTCTACACCCACGGTTCAGACTCTCGTGAGACGCAGCGAGCGGACAGGAAGGTGAGAGCTGGAGCTGTGACGGCAGCAGGGACTTCACTACCCTGAGGCGCCTCTCGCAGTGAAGCGAAGCCTGACAATGCAAGGAGACAGCAATGAACGATTGGATCGCGTTTGCTGAGGAGGCACGGAATGTACCGTGGGTGCGTGCCATCGTGGTGGTTCTGGGATCGGCGATGCTGGCCAAGCTCGTCGACGTCGTGATCTCTCGATTCCTGTTGCGCCTGACCCTGCGCACGAATACGGATCTGGACGACAAGCTGGTTCAGCTTCTCCACCGACCAATCTTCATCAGCGTAATCCTGATTGGACTGCATATCGCGCTGAAGATGCTGGGGTGGAGTCCGGATGTTGAACGTATCGTCGGCGCACTAATCAAGACTTGGGCCGTCTTCGTCTGGGCCGGGGCCGGATTCAAGTTGACTTCGACCGCGCTGACCGGGCTGAGCCGACTCGCCGATCGTGTGACTTGGGTCGAAGCGCGCACGCTTCCGCTCTTTGACAATCTGAGCAAGATCGTCGTTTTCAGTCTGGCGGTCTATTTCTTTCTCGTTACCTGGGATCTGGATCTCTCGGCCTGGCTGGCCTCCGCCGGCATCATGGGAATCGCCGTGGGTTTTGCGGCCAAGGATACGCTGGCCAACCTCTTTGGCGGACTCTTTGTCATCATGGATGCGCCCTACAAGATCGGCGACTTCATCAACCTCGACACGGGTGAGCGCGGCCGAGTGATCAAGATCGGACTGCGCAGCACGCGTCTGTTGACCCGCGACGATGTCGAAATTACCCTCCCCAACTCGCACATCGCCAACGCCAAGGTTGTCAACGAGTCCGGGGGCCCGAACGAGAAGACCCGGGTGGCAATTCAGGTGGGTGTGGCCTACGGCTCCGACATCGAGCGAGTTCGGGAGGTGCTCGTGGAGGCCGCGCAATCGGTCGAGTTCGTGGTGGACGATCCCGCGCCGCGCGTGCGCTTCATCGAGATGGGGGACTCGGCGCTGATCTTCCGAATTCAGGGCTGGATCAATGAGCCAGCCCAGCGGGGTAGTTGTATCGACGGATTGAACACGGCGATCTACCAGGCGCTAGGCAAAGCCGCCATCGAGATCCCTTTTCCGCAGCGAGTCATCCATGTGGCTCCGTCCGTGACAGCGTCCTCCTGACTCGGATCGGCATCGTGGGAGCCCGCGCTCTCGGGGAAGCGGGTGTTCCCAGGAGCGGCGTCAAGGTATCCGGGTTGAGCTAGGCTGATGTGTGGGTAATTCCATTCGATGGCGGCTGCGGCGGGGCAGCCGACCTCGGGACGCCGCTATTCGACGTAGCCCAGAGACTGAAGAAGCTCCTGCGTCTCGGCGTCTCCGGGTGGGGGCGCTTCGACGGGAATCCTCTGGTGGTAGAGCGTCCGCTCGGGCCGGGTCGCCAGATCTCTCTTCCCTGATACGGAACTTATCTTGCCAAAAAGGGTTCCTGCCTGCCGTATCCGCGACAAGACCCGAGGGATGGGGTAACACCGGGCTCGGCAGTGTTCCAACGTAGCACTGCCGCGCCCCGCGACGTCGTGCGAAGAAAAGGGGCGGAAACCCTACATGCAGGTTTAATCGGCGTACCGCGAGGCTCGGTGGGTCGCGGTCTGATTCGCGATGCAATTGAACTAGGAGAAGGACTCAATGGAGAAGATCCGAATAGCGATCGCTGGGATAGGCAACTGTGCCAGCTCGCTCGTGCAGGGGTTCGAATACTACAAGGACAAGAAGCCCGAGGATGCCATCGGACTCATGCACTGGGACATCGGCGGCTATCGCCCATTCGACATCGAGGTCGTCGCCGCCTTCGATATTGACGTGCGCAAGGTGGGGAAGGATGTAAACGAAGCCATCTTCGAGCTCCCCAACTGCACGACGGTGTTCTGCGAAAAACTCCCCAAGGCAAAAGTACAGGTCCAGATGGGACGAATCTTGGACGGCGTTGCAGAGCATATGGGACAACATCCTGATGAGCGCACTTTCCTACCGTCCGATGCTCCCGAAGCAACCCGTGAGGCCGTTGTTCTCACCCTGAAGCAATCGCGAGCCGAGGTACTCCTCAACTATCTTCCAGTGGGCTCTGAAGAGGCCGCTCGCTTCTACGCCGAGTGCGCACTCGAAGCCGGTGTGGCACTCATCAACTGCATCCCGGTTTTCATCGCGAGTGATCCCGACTTTGCCCAGCGCTTCAAAGACAAGGGGATTCCCATCGTCGGCGACGACATCAAGGCACAGCTCGGCGCGACCATCACTCACCGCATGCTTACCGACCTGTTTCGCAAGCGTGGCGTCAAGCTCGAGCGCACCTATCAGCTCAACACGGGAGGCAACACCGACTTTCTCAACATGCTGAACCGCGATCGCTTACGCTCTAAGAAGGAATCGAAGACCGAGGCTGTGCAGTCGGTGGCAGGTGAGCGAATCTCAGACGAGAACATCCACGTGGGTCCCAGCGATTACGTGGCGTGGCAGAACGACAACAAGGTCTGTTTCTTGCGCATGGAGGGGAAGCTCTTCGGCGACGTTCCAATGAATCTCGAACTGAGGCTCTCAGTAGAGGACTCGCCCAACTCAGCAGGGGTCTCGATCGACGCCATCCGCTGCGCAAAGCTTGCACTCGACAACGGCATTGGGGGACCCCTCCTCTCTCCTTCGTCCTATTTCATGAAGCATCCCCCCGAGCAGTACACCGACGACGAAGCCTACACCCGCACGGAGGATTTCATCGCCGGCCGCCGAGATGTCTGATCGGGCGCGCAAGTGCCTCATCATCGCCGCTGGGAGAGGCAGTCGTCTGGCGAGCGGGGGTCTTCCCAAACCTCTCTTTCGGCTGCTGGGCTTATCGCTCATCGAGCGCGCCCTCGTCAATGCCACACGCGCGGGGCTCACCGAGTTCGTCGTAGTCACTGGCTACCAAAGCGATCGCGTCACGGCGTCACTCGATCGCCTGGCCAAGCGTCGCGGCCTCAACATCACCCACGTCGTCAATGAGAAATGGGATGGGGGCAACGGCCTCTCCGTGCTGGCAGCCCGGGAGGTCATCGGCGACGACACCTTCGTCCTTCTAATGGCGGATCACTTGGTAGACGTCTCCCTACTCAGCGGACTCCGCGACGCAGAACTCGAGGCCGGCGAGGTCTGCCTGGCGATCGACTCCAACCTCCTCAACCCCCTGGTGGATCTCGATGATGTCACCAAGGTACGGACCCGCGACGGGCAACTCGAGGCCATCGGAAAGAACCTCGAGCACTACGACGCCTTCGACACCGGGTGCTTCCTCTGCTCGGCCGACCTCTTCTCGGCCCTTGACCAGGCCCGAAATCAAGAAGGGGACGAGTCCCTCTCGGCGGGAATCGCGTTCCTGGCTGAGCGGGGCAAGATGCGCGTTCACGACATCGGCGATGCATTCTGGATCGACGTGGATGATGCCCGTGCGGCGGCGCGCGCCGAGCGGGCATTGATTGCTGGCCTCCCCAAGCTCGGCGATGGTCCCATCTCGCGAAACCTCAACCGACCTCTGTCAATCCGGATCACGCGTCGTCTGATTGATCGCTCCATCTCCCCGAATCAAATATCATTTTTTTGCTTTGCACTCGGCCTTGTGGCCGCGGGTCTATTCGCCGTGGGCGGAACACTTTGGCTGGCCGTCGGTGGACTGCTCGCCCAGACGGCTTCGGTGCTGGACGGCTGCGACGGCGAGGTCGCACGGCTACGACTGGAGGAGAGTGAATTCGGGGGTTGGTTCGACGCCGTGCTCGACCGCTACACCGACGCGTTTCTACTCTTCGGACTCACGTGGCACGTCTTCTTCTCAGCCGGGGGGGGGCCCTTCGCGCTATTCGTGGGTTTCATGGCCATCACGGGCTCGTTTCTCGTCAGCTATACCGCCGACAAATACGACGGGTTGATGAAAACCCGGTTCCAGCGCGGCGAGAGCCTGGGATTCCGGATCGGGCGGGATCTTCGCGTGCTCATGATCGCCCTGGGGGCCGTATTCAACCTGCCCTTGCTCGCACTTTCGCTGATTGCGCTGGTCATGAACGCAGAGACTGTCAGCCGCATCGTCGCGGCTAGCCGCGAGCCCGCCGAGGCATGACCCCCGCCGACGAGTCTCTTCAGCGTGTCCGAACGCGAATACGCGAGGTCATTGCAGGCTCGTCGGTTCCCGAGGATCCGGGCCACTCCATCAACACACTGGAATGGCTGCTGAAGTTCGAGCCCGGTGCCGATGAGGCCCTTCAACTCGCTGCGCTCGGCCATGACATCGATCGCGCGGTGGAAGCGAGCAAGGTACTCCGCGCAGATTTTTCCGATTACGAAGACTTCAAGGCCACCCATGCAAGGCACAGTGCCGAAATGCTGCTCGCGATCCTTCAGGAATGCGGAGTGGAAGACCCAGCGCTTGCTGACGAGTTAAGCCGTTTAGTATGCGCCCACGAGGTCGGAGGAGAACCACGCACGGACCTGTTGATGGAAGTGGACAGTCTCTCCTACTTCGACGTCAACCTCCCCCTCTACCGCGAGCGGAACAGCCGTGAAGAAACGCTGCGGCGCTGTGTCTGGGGCTACCATCGCCTCTCCGAACGGGCGAGGCGCATCGTGGCGCAGCTCTACCCGCCCGGGGATGAGTTGGCGGGGCTGCTGGAAGAGGCTCGGAGTGAAGCAACGCGCAAGGAGTTCACCCAATCTGGGCCATCGCGTGCACAGCCGAACAGCCCTTAGGGTGCTCCCACACTCCCAGCCACGCGTCTGGCAGCCAAGCAGCGACCCGCTGCGACTCGCAGATAAGCCGTCCGCATAGCCACCTGCCTCATGCGGAACTCGTCCGCGATCCATCGTTCTCGACTCATCGTTCTGGTAAGAGAAATATGAATCGCCTCCCCTTTTTGGCGCAGTCACCAAACTCATCCCCTCGCCCCATCGATCCACTCGTACAGAATTCAACCTCTGGAAGTGATCTCAGCGGTATGCACCCGCATCGTACTTTTCCTATCCTTGCCAGTTCCAGATCACAAGGGGCGAGATGACCCTCCAAACCCGATTCGAGACATTCTTGGGCGGACCCACTGCTGGCGGATTTTCCATCCCGCAACTCGACCCAGCATTGGCTTGGAAGATCTTCCGGCGGATCGATCAGCTGAAATGGCATCTCAACCGCTACAGCATGGAACTCAACTTCCTCCATGGCGCTTTGGGTGTCGATGCATTTTTGTCCTTCGCGCGAGACTCCGGTTTCGATGGAGCCCAGCTGCACTTCACGCGGAGCGGGCCCCGGATGGGCCTCACGGCCGAGTCTGATCAGTACCTTGCCGATCTCGCGAAGCAGGAGGGCATGCACAAACTCGACCTCACCCTCGACATCAGCACCATTCAACGAGAAGACGTAAATGATGTCACCCGTGTCGCACGAGCGATGGGGATTCAGACGATTCGCTGCTATTCGTCGTCCGGCGGCACGATCCAGCAGATCATTCGGACCGCAATCGAAGAGCTCAAGTACGCAGCAGAGTTGGGATCTCGATTGAATATTCGCTTTCTTCTCGAGCAGCACGAGCGTCTCACCGGTCCAGAAATCTTGGAGATCTTGCACGGCGTAGACGCAAATCGCACCCTTGGCGTACTCTTCGACTTCGCCAATCCGATTCCGGCCGATCGCAATCCTCTCGAGGATCTATACGAGATGAGGGAGGTGATCCGCGGCGCACATAGCAAGGATGTGATCGTTCTTCCCGAAAGACGTGGCCAGAGTTGCATTGGAGTGCGATTCGGTGAGGGCGATCTACCTTTACCCAAGATCTATTTTGACCTGCTCATGCTGGGCGAGGACGAACCCCAACTCGACTTCATCGCTGTGCAGAACGTCGTGGGCTACATTGCGCCCGTCGGGCGCTCGCGGGAAGAGAGTTCGAACTACGAATATCAACTCAAATCCGCCAGCCGTACCCCCATGACCGCAACCGAACAGGAGCGGCGACTTGCACGAGAACGCGAAGACGTACTCCAGCACTTAGAGGCTGCAAAGCTGCTCTTGAACCAACTGCGAGGCTTCGCAACCGAGGCGGTGAGTGCAGTCCATCCGGGTGCTGAACTCGGACCCGAGGCCGCTTGCGTCCGGGCCATTGAAGATATCGGCCAACAGATCTACGGCGACTCGGGCCGAAAGTACATCTGGCAGGCGCTCCAAGCCTCCGATGGCTCCGAGCTCGAGGCCACAGTGCTCGGTGAGAAAGAAGGAAGAGTGCTGCTCACTCTGGCCCAAGAGAAGCACCTCGAACTGACGCAAGGATGCATCTAGGAAGCCACGGCCCTGTCTGCGGGGTGCCTCGACTTACGGGCATAGGATTGTTGCTGATTCCATTCCACTCTTGTCCACGTTTACCAGTCTCCGAAGCTGGGGTCGCGCGTTTGAATCGCGCCCGGGTCACCATTTCTTATCAAGCGTGCGTCCTGTTCGCTATCTGCGCTCGAATTTCGTCGATAAAGCCACGTGGGATTCCGTACGGGTGACACCTTCAATGTTACCGAGATCAACCAACAACTCGTTGATATCTTCTGTTGTTGGTGCCGTCGCCTCGGCCAACAGATCAAAGCGACCGCTGATGCTCCATAGGGCCTTGACGGACGGCATCCGCTCAATCGTTGCCATGATCTGTGTTGCAGATTTGGGCTCAATGACCAGTTCGATGAATGTTGTCACGTGACTCCGGTTCCAGTCCGGATTCAACTTCACTGTGAAACCTTCGATGACACCGATTCGTTTCAATCGATTCAGTCTCTCCTGAACAGCAGTTCTGGATACGCCAAGCACTCGTGCAAGACTGCTGATGGACTCCCGTGCATTGGCTTGCAGGAGTCGCATGAGGGCCTCATCTCGATCGCTTATTTGGGCCAACTTGTTCACCTTTTGTCAATTCAACTAATTTACATGTCAATTTGACCATCATTATATCCAAATTTGCCAAATCAACACCTTCATTTTGTCCATTGCTTTATGGTTCAATGATTTATCAATGCTGTACCCAGCCTGCCGAAAACGGCACGGCACCATGCGTACTTGGTATTCATTGAATGACGGATTGTTTTCTCTATCCCGCACAGGCGGTGCGGGGCTAGGCGTACGAAGTGATCGCGGCATCAACTGCGAAGATGCATCGGAGAAGGGAGAAGAGTCATGCTACGACGATATGTTTCGATCGGACTGTTACGGATAGGGGTGATCGGGTTTGCGCTCTCGGCGATTTTCTCCCTGAGCGCGCAGGCTGGCGACATCATCTTGTTGGGAACGGTCGATCCGATTAAAGGGGTCGACAAATATTCCGACATCTGGGGCGAAGGTGACTACGCGTATCTCGGGGCCTACAGCGGCAGGAAAGTTTCGATCCTCGACGTCTCTGACCCGGCAAACCCCAGCCTGGTGTCCTTTTACGCCCCGGCCACAGGAAGCGGCGCCTTCCACGACGTGAAGGTATCTGACGGCATCGGATATTTTGCGGATGATGCCGGGGACGGAATGCATATCGTGGACGTCTCGGATCCTGCGAATCCCACTCTGCTCACGATCATCAGGGCTGCCGATGGTGGCTTCGACAGAATTCATAATTCGTTTGTGCATGGGAACTATCTCTACATGACGAGGTCATCCGGGACCATCAAGGTTTTCGACATGATTGCGCCGGCGACTCCCGTTTTCGTGAGAGATATCGTTACGCCCAATTCCGGTAGAATCCACGACATCACAGTACTCGGCACGCGACTCTACGCGTCGGACATACGTAATGGCAGAACGTATATCTACGACGTCACTTCGATCGGATCCTCCGCGCCGACCCTGATCTCGGACGTGCCGACCGGGGGCAGTTCCCACTCCAGCTGGGCCACGTCCGACGGAACGATTTTGGTCAGCGCCCAAGAAAAACCCGACGGCAATGTCTTGATTTTCGATATCTCGAACCTCGCTGCGCCCGTCTTGTTGGCGACGATGAACCGCACCTCTCTCGGCCTCGGAAGCGAAGTCCTCTCACCCCACAACCCCGTGCTCTTCAGCGACACACTGCTGTTCATCTCGTGGTACGAGGCCGGTGTGGTGGCGATCGACATCAGCGACCCATCCAACCCGGTAATGATTGGCCAATACGACACCTGGGACAACAACGCTTTCTTTGGTTACGACGGCAACTGGGGCGTCTACCCCTTCTCCGGTCTGGATCGCGTCCTGCTGAGTGATGAACAGAACGGACTCTATGTCGTGGACGCAACGGCTCTAGTCTGTGGAAATGGCGCGCTCGACTACACAGAGGAGTGCGATGACGGAAACAATGAGGGCGGGGACGGTTGTTCGGCGACCTGCCAGATTGAGGGCGTAGATACCGATGGCGATGGTGTACCGGACGAAGATGATGCCTGCCCGAATTCCAACCTCGACCCGACCGTGGTGATCGATGGCTGCGATTCAGAGGTCAGTAACACCGTGCAGGCGGATGGTTGTACGATTTCGGATGAGATAGACGAATGTGCAGCCAACGCTGCGAAACATGGGTCGTTTCAGCGCTGTGTTTCCAAGCTGACAGGTGGGCTCAAGAAGGACGGTGTGCTGACGGGACGCGAGGAGGATCAGATTCTGAGCTGCGCGGGTCAGTCGAGCTACCCCTAGGCCGCGTCGTGGAACGAAGACAGGCGAAGGCTGCTGCATTTCGATGCGTTACAATTCGGCAGCGCGACCCCTTTGCGCGATGAGGAAGTTTCGCAAAGGGGTTGCGCGATGCCCGAGGAGAAGAATTGTCGCAGCCAAATCGGGTTCGCGTGGAAGACGCGGCGTTTGATTTTCGTCATATCCAAGCGCAGCTCGCGAAGGGATACTCGAACCCCTTCCTGATTCTCGACGCGCGCCTGGTGCGTGAAAAGGCGCGCCGCTTTCGCGCCGCAATGCCCCGGGTTTTCCCGCACTACGCGGTCAAAGTGAATGCTGCGCCGGGGATTCTCGCGGCATTGCACGACGAGGGCATCGGATTTGAAATCGCATCTCGGGCAGAACTCGACGGGCTGCTGAGCCTGGGCGTGCCGGCGCACGAAATCCTCTACAGCAACCCCATCAAGTCACACGCCCACGTTTCGCATGCGGTCCAGAAGGGTGTCGAGTGGTTCGTCATCGATGCGATCGAAGAACTGCACAAGGTATACGAAGCAAAGCCAGTCGCGAAGCTCTACCTCCGCGTGCACACCTCCAACGAGGGATCGGTCTGGAAGCTCTCCGGCAAGTTCGGTGCCTTTGAAGAAGAAGCAGAGCAGATCATCGCCGAGGCTGGGAAAATCGGTGCGGATCTCGCCGGAGTGGGTTTCCACGTCGGCTCGCAGTGCAAGAACATCGAAAACTGGCCAATCGGTATCCGCGCTGCACGTGCGACCTTCGAAAAGATGCGGGCCGTCGGGCTGGAACCCCGTTTCCTCAATCTGAGTGGAGGATTCCCGGTATCCATGGGCGATCTGGTGCCGAGTATCGAAGAAATCGGCAAGGCCGTTAACGCCGAACTCGAAAAGGTCCCTGATTCGATCCGTGTGGTCGCGGAACCGGGCCGATTCTTCGTGGCGGACACCGGCTGGTTCGTATGTCAGGTCATCGGCACCGCGACGCGCAATGGCACGCGTTGGCTCTATCTCGACGCCGGCATCTATAGCGGCCTCGGTGAGTTGGCCGACGAGTTTCGATTCAGCATTCGCACGGACCGGGACGGCCCCGCCATCCCCTGGACTGTCGCTGGCCCGACCTGCGATGGTACCGACGTCTGTCTCACGAACGAGCCCCTTCCGGAGAACCTCACGGCCGGAGATTTCATCTACATCCGCGATCAGGGCGCCTACTCGACCGCTTGCGCGACGATGTTCAATGGGTTCCCGATGCCGGACACCATCATCGTCGGCGCCGACCAGCACAGGTACGATTTAGCGCCAATCCCTCTGTGGCGTCCGATTTGCCAAACTGATGCGCCAAGGGCGCGCGCTACTCACTCGTCTCGGCTGCGGCGAGGCTTTGCGTTTTACCGGCGGCTGAATCGGGCAAGCGAGCAAAGACACCGACAGCGTACTTCGGGTACTTCGGGTTGTTGAAGGTCTTGACCAGGTGGTAGAACTCCGGTTCGAGTTGCTCTCGGTAAATCAGTCGCCGAATCACGTACTCGGGTTCGTGGGTCTCGCGCCAGTACATCGAGTTACCCGCGGCTGCGGCCCGGGCAATTTCCGGTTCGATAAGGCCAACCATGTCGATGACGTGGCGATTCGCGTAGTAGCCGACGTAGCCGATCGACCCGGCTGCGACCTGGGCATCGGGTTCGGTATTGAGCGCAACCCATTGCGATGCGTCACCCAGACCGTTCTTGAGGATTTCTCCGTTCTACCGGAGCGCCCCCCGGTTTCTCCAGACCTGCGGGAACCCCGTTCCATCGACAACGAGCATCATCAGGGCCAGGCCGGCATAGGCGGGCCAGATCGGCAGCGCATGTCCGCGTATGAGATCCCCCACTTTCTGCAGTCCGACCGCGACCAGCGAGAAGAAGCCCAGACAGAAGGGTAGGTAATACCAAGGAGCTTTCGGCATCCCGAGTACGATGTAGAGGAACACCAGAACGAGGGACGAAACGAGCAGTCCGTTGAGAGCCGAACGTTTGCGCTTCAACGCGAAGAGTCCGAGGAACGCCAGCGGTACGCAGTGCCGGAACTCGGTCAGGATTGCGGGGATCCGCGATTGGTAGCTACCCCAGTTCTTCGCGCTGAGGAGTTTTACCTCCGCAGACTCGGGGATCATCGACCCCTTGGTGAAATAGAAAATGGCACCGATCCCCAACGTGATTGCCGCCGCGATTGACCCCGGGATGATCCATTTGCGCAACCAATTACGCGTCTCATCAACCCCGACGAACGCGAAATCGAGAAGCGCCAGGATAGGGCCCACCACGAGTGATTCCGGCCGTACCAGGAATAGAATTCCCGTGACAAAGCCGAGGCTCGCGAGTCGAGAGCGTTCGTAGAGCAGCATCGCCAGGCATAGGAAGACGAGATAGAGAGAGGTTTCCATGCCGCTAAACAAGTGGTAGACAACGACGAATCTGGCAGATATGAACAACGCGACGGCGAAGCCTGCAAAAATTGGTGCGATCCCGGAGCGGGTCAACACAAAGTAGAAGAGGGCGACCCCCAGTGTCACTATTGCGGCCTCGAATAGCTTCAGGAACAGGAATATCGAGTCGGGGTTCTGGGGATCGAAGAAGGCGAGGAAGATCAGGCTCTGGCTCAAGGTGTGGAGAATGGATGTGGCGGCGTGATCGTTGGCGCCGGGGTTGAATGTCCAGCCCAGCCCCGAGGAGAAGTTTTTCGCGTAGGTGAGGTAAATCATGGAGTCGTCGAGAAACAACTTCATCTCGAGGCTGAACAGAATCGTGATCCCGAGTGGCACCGCCACGATGGCCGCCCCAATCCACTAACTCGCCTCGGGATCGCTCAGCCAGCGCTTCGCCGTTGCGAATGCCTGTGTATCTTCTCTAGCCACGCGTTTTCTATCGGGTGAAATTCTCTGAGACTAGAGGGGCATCCCGACGGTCTTCTCGTTCTATTTGCTCGTAGTTGGGTGCTTGTTGGAATGCTCGATGCGGTGATTCCAC
>JADFNE010000075.1 GCA_022563535.1 Myxococcales bacterium | reverse complement strand
GCATCCCGATCGAGCCGGCCATGAAGGCCTTCGGGGGCATGTTTCGGGAAGCCTTCACCCACCACCCCGAGGACGAAACGGAAGAGAACGTCCAAGCCCGAGCCCGGGGCCTGACCCTGATGGCACTGTCCAACAAGTTGGGCCACATGGTGCTTTCCACGGGCAACAAGTCCGAGATGTCGGTCGGCTACGCGACGCTCTACGGCGACATGTGCGGCGGCTATTCGGTGCTCAAGGACATCTATAAGACCACCGTGTTCGCGCTGTCGCGCTGGCGCAACGAGCACCGCCCGGAGGGCGGGCTCGGCCCCGAGGGACGGGTGATCCCGGAGCGCGTCATCACCAAGCCGCCCTCGGCCGAGCTCAAGCCCGACCAGACCGACCAGGACACGCTGCCGCCCTACGACGTGCTCGATGCGATTTTGAAGCGCTACGAAGAGCGGCTCGAGACGGTTGACCAGATCGTCGCCGCCGGCTTCGAGCGCGCGGTCGTGCGGGACGTCGTTCGCAAGATTCAGGTCAACGAATACAAACGCCAGCAGGCCGCCCCGGGTCTGAAGGTGACGTCGCGGGCGTTCGGCTTCGGTCGGCGCATGCCGATCGCAGCCCGATTGAACTCGTGAAAACGGGTTGCGGCCCGGCGAGGCGCGGGCACCGAAACGCACGGGACCTGCGAAATCCGGCGTTTGCCGCTTGGCTCGGCATGGCCGAACTGCTATTCTGCAGGGGCAGGGGAAATGTTTGGGGTTCATTTGGCCCCGCTGGGATATATCCTTGATTCAAGCAAAGGAGTGGCAAAATGCGCCGTTACACCACCATGGGGCTGGTCTGCGCGCTAACCGTCGCGGCCGCCCAGGCCGTCGAATCGCTGCGTCATCATCACCAGCGCCTCGACGAATATCTCCTCTATCGCCCCCCGGGCCAGGAGATCCCCGCGACGCTCGCCCAGTTCAATCTCCGCCATCTCGCGACGCGTCGTCTCGGGGGCGGCGACGGTCACTATCTCGCCCTTTAGGATGTCGCTGACTTTCTTGTGGAGAATCGTTCCGTCCAGGAGCTCGGCCAGAGTGGGCTTTGCCTGATTGGCGATCGCGTCGCTGGCAAGCGCGGGGGCTATCAGAGACGCAAAGATGAACACCGGATGGATCAACAGCCGCCGAACCCGGCTCATTCCTGTTACCCGCACGCTGTCGAGTCGCTGCTTTCGGGGGGTAGTCATTCGTACCTCTTTCAGATTAGAATCGAAGACGCACAAAACGGTTAGATCCGGGATCGCGAAGTCACCCCCTTTCTGCCTTGGGTGTGATCGCTGCAGGAGAGCGAGCCCTTGGCGCTGATCGACGTCGGACACTTGCGGTACTCTTTATTCAAGCAAAATCTTCCTGGAGCTTTCGAGCCCTCGAGGTGAAGTCGAAAGAGGATTCTGGATGAGTTATTGGATGCGAACGCCTCGATTGCGGCCGATGGTTTGGCTGCTGACTGCCTTGGCGCTCGGCATGATCAGCTGTTCTGCCGAAAACAAGCCGAATGGCGATTCGGGCCGCGAGACTGGCAGCGACGTAGATGCCGCAACGGAACCCGAAACGAGAGTTGCTTTGAGCCTGCCCCAAGGCGATGAAAACGACGATCCCGCCGCGCAAGCGCGAATCGAGGCGCTCATGCGCGATGCAGAGGAGAGCCTGGTACGTGCAGCGGATTTTCTCGCCGACCAGGCCGGCTTCCGTGTCGTAGCCGACATCTCTTTCGACATACTGCAGAGCGACGGGCGATTGCTTGAATTTGGAGGTAGTCGCGAGATCACGATACGCCGACCCGATCACATCCGAATGCGCGAAATCCGGCGCGATGGGGACACAAGGACGGTCTACTTCGACGGATCCACGATCTCGATCGACTTGCCGGGGCACCGAGCATACGTGCAGATCGACAGACCCGGCACGCTCTATGACGCGCTCGACCATCTGGTTGAAGATCTCGGTGCGCCCTTTCCCATGGCGAACCTCTTTTCCGAAAATTTCGCGTCTTCGCTTCAGGATCAGATTACGTACGGCTACTCCGTCGGGACGGCAGAGGTGGCGGGTCGCAGCTGCGAGCATCTCTCCTTTCGCATGCCCGAAGTCGACGTGCAGCTGTGGGTCGAGGAGGGGGATCGCCCGCTGATCGCCCGAATCGTGATCAGCTACAAGCACGAAGAGGGAAATCCGCAATTCCGCGCGAACCTTCGTGACTGGGATCTCACATTCGAAACGCCCGAGACGCTCTTTCACTTCGAGCCCGCGGAGGGCAGTGAGCCATTGGTCATCGGATCAACGTTGGGCGAGGAAATGGCCGGGGCGGAGGAGACCGAATGACCGGGAACGTTCGTGGCATTCTGCGTTTGACTGTAATCTTCGGGCTTTCCTTTTACCTGATTTCCCTGTCGGGGGAAGCGTGGGCAAGGGGACCGGGCGGTGGTGGGCGGGCACGGCCTAACGTCTCGCGCGAAGGGCCCGCCCGGAGCGGCTCCTTCCAGCCGACGCGGACGCGGGAGAGCACACGCCGCAGTGAGCGGCCGGCTCCGAAACAACAGGATCGGACGGTCCCCTCGGACCGACAGGACGTGAGTCGAGATCAAACGGACGCACGCCGCGTAAACCAGCGCGAACGGGATCCTGACCGGGAGGTGGAAGATCGCCGAAATGAGCGCCGAGACGACGGCAGAGATTACTACGACGATCGACGAGACGACCGCAGAGATTACTACGACGATCGACGAGACGACCGCAGAGATTACTACGAGATTCGACGACACTATGCCCGAGGGACGAGGTACTCCGCCTCTTGGTGGACCCGGTCATGCTCGCGGGCAACGATCGTCATCGTCGGTCGCTACACCTACTACCGTTGCGATAATTTCTGGTTCAGTCGTACCTACTACGGAGGTGACGTGATCTATACCGTCACGGATGCGCCTCCGGGATACTGAGACCGAGGCTTGGAACACGCACTCGCAGAAAGCCAGATGCGCACGTTCACTGCGATACGACACCGCGGGGCTGCGCCGCCGCAAGATGCTCGATCAGGATTCGACGCACCTCCTGGATCACGTTGGGATTCGCTTGCGAGGAATGTCCGCTGCGCACGACGAACTCCGAGTCGACGTCCTCGAGATGGGCGCTCTGATAGCTGACCACGCCGTCGCCCCCTTCCTCCTTTGGACCTTTTTGAACACCCATGATCGAGTGAGCGTGTACCCCGGGCGCGATCGGAAGCCGAGCGAGCGCCTGAATGAAGGCGCTGCTTGGACTCATGTTGCCGACCGAGCCAGCACCTCCTTCGAGACGCCGCCGTGCCTCCGCCTCGGCATCTCCCCCGAGCAGATCGACGGTGGCGTTTACCAGGTTCGCGGGCGACCGGACAAGCCGTCCCAGCAACTGGGCCACACCCAGAGTCGCCAGAGCGCTACCGCGATGGGGGGTCGACAAGAAGATCACGCGCTTCACTCTTGGCAGAGGTTTCACGAGCAGGCCCCCTTCGAGGATCTCGCGGCTTTCGGGCTCGAGTTCGACTCGATCCGGCGGCTCGTCGGATACGAGCTTCCAGAACGTGTCGTTCGCATCCACTACTAACAGCTTCGCGAGCAACCCCCCCTGGCTGTGGCCCATCACGACCAGATTCTCGAGCGCGGGATCACGACCTTCGGGGTCGATGCTTGCGACGAGGTTTTCGATCGCCGTGCGCAGTAGCCACCCCGAGTAGGCAATGGGGTTACCTGTGTTGTAACTGAAGGTCAGTATATTGTAGTTGCGGCGAATCGATGAGTCGGAGTAGAGATCGTTCGCCATGTCGGCCCAGCGTCCCGCGCTCGAAGCCGTCCCGTGGACGAGCACGAGCGGGATCTGCCCATATCGATAGGGCGACAGCGAAAGCAGTCCTCCCTTCTCGACGGCGAGATCGCCTTGGAAGAAGCCCTGCAGCTCGCGCTTCCAGGGCGAAGCTTCACTGAGCTGGAGCGCGAGCGCGGCGCTCGGTTCGGATTCGATGGGTACGGTTTGTCCCTCGATCTCAATCGTCTCGGCTGCCGAGTACGCCACTATAGAGAGGGCACCCTCGAACCGCGTCCCCCCGCCTTCTACCTGCGCCTGCATGCTGTTGAGCCGCAGAATCGCCGTCACGGGCACCCGAACGGCAGCTACAATTGCATCCGACTGCTCCAAATGCTCGGGCGCGCCGACAGTCGCAGCCAGCGGAGCGCCCAGCCCAGAGATCCGATAGCGGTTGACAAGCCCCGTCACCCGCAAATCGGCGACCGAAGCGAAGCTGGTAAAACGCCGATTTCCCCAGCGCAGAGTCTCCTCGTCGAAGTCGACCACGAGAGTGCCAAAGGGAAGTGGATACTCGCCGTCGCGTAGCAGGACTTCGCCAGTTTCGGGGTCGCTGAACCCCAGCGTGATCCCACGATTGTAAAGATCTGCAGCGAGCCGCACCCCACGGTCGAACATTGGCGGCTGGTCGTGACCGCCGGGTGGAAACAGGTAGATCCACGCGTAGATCGCGGCGGCGAGGTAGTAGCGCGAGTCGCCGGTTTTGGCAGCGTGCGCAAAGCTGAGCTCGGCCACGACGTCCATGTAGCCGATGCGCGTCTCTTCATCGTAGTCGCTCATTGGCTTCGCGAGCGTCGCGTGGAGCATCTTGATGACTGCCGCCGGGTCCCGCTTCCAAGCCTGCTCCTGGTCCACCCTGCGCAGAAGGATGCGCGCCTTCGGACTGAGTTCGCCGGTCGAGAGGACGCTTGCCGTCAGTGCGCGCTGAGCCTCACGCGGCGAGATCCGCTCGACACCGATCGGCGCCGCGCACGCACACCCGAATACCAGGGATAGGATCGCAATCGTTCGAGCGAGCTGACGGACCGCGAAGATCTTCGTCTCAACCGCTGGCTTATGGGCGTTCATGACAACATGCTACCATGCTCGTTCTTCAATGATGCGCGATAATACAAGGGTTGTTGCCTCCCAAAGGGATGACCACCATGAAGGCCCTGTTCGCAAGTCCGCTCCTCGTCGCGAGCGGTGCCTGGTCGTTGACCGCGTTATGGATTGATGGCCCGGCGTCGCGAGGGATTGCCGGACTTCTCCTGATGGCCTTTTCACTCGCGGCCCTGCTGGTCCTGATTCGCGTGCGTCCCTTCTGGAGGGCCGCAGGTGTCTATAGCCTGCTGTTCGCGTGTGTCCTCCTCTGGTGGCTCGCCCTCGCGCCGAGCAACGACAGGGATTGGCAGCCGGACGTGGCTCGAACGCCCAAGGCGACGATCGCCGGGGACCTCCTCACGATCGAAAACATCCGCAACTTCGACTATCGGAGCGAAACCGACTACGACGAGCACTGGGAGACCCGGACTTACGATCTCTCGAAACTGCGCGGCGCCGACATCTTTTTTTCACACTGGGGATCCCCGATGATCGCTCACACGATCACAAGCTGGGAGTTCGAAGAGGGGCCGCCGCTCGCAATCTCGATCGAGACGCGCAAGGAAATCGGCGAGAGCTATTCGGCAATTCTCGGCTTCTTCCGGCAATTCGAGCTCTACTACGTGGCGGCCGACGAACGAGACGTCGTTGGGCTGCGGACGAATCATCGAGGCGAAGAGGTCTATCTCTATCGCCTGAAGACGCCGGTCTCGGCCACCCGAGCGGTCCTGCTCGACTACGTCCGCGCGATGAACGAGCTCGCGGCGCAGCCGAAGTGGTACAATGCGTTCAGCCACAACTGCACGACACAAATTCGGCGCCACGTTCAGAACGTTGCCCCGCGCAATCCATTCAGTTGGAAGATCCTGGTGAATGGCTACCTCGCCGAACTCGGCTACGAACGCGGAACGATCGACACCAGCCTGTCTTTCGAAGAGCTGCGCCGGTTGAGCAACATCACGCAACGTGCAAAGAAGGCCAAGGTGGACGCGTCCTTCTCGGTGCGAATTCGCGAGGGTCTTCCCGGCGAGAGACCGTTAACTAGTACTGGGTCCGAGGTATAGCCTGCCTCACTCTAGCGCAGATGCTCTGGGCGCATTCGGTAAGCGTTGACGCCATCGTGCGTACCCAGGCGATGTCCGCCACGACGACCGGACATTTCTAACTTGCGGAGAACTCGACATTTCTATTTTGCTGCGACATTCGAAAACCCTCGTTGAATTCCCTATCCCCCACGACCCCGATCGGGCGACTGGCGCGAAACTGTGGGAATATTTCCTAAATCCGGAACGCCTTCGTATCGCCGAACATTGAAGGGAAAGCCTTGAACGATCTCGATATTTCTCGCTTGCGTGTCTATGTCGTCGCACCTGATGTGACGCCGCCCTACCGTTTTACCGGAACCACCAAATCGGCCCCCCTCTATTACAACATTGTCAGATTGACGACACGCGGTGGCGTTGAGGGGGCGTCCGGTGTCCTGTCCGGCGATTACTACGACCAAGACGATTACGATGACGACCCTCATAGTTACGCCGCTGCCTTTCAGCCGGTCATCAGCGGGCTGATTGGAAAGAATGTGCTGCAACGCGAAGCGATCGCCGCAGACATGCTCGCAGCGCGCACCGCGCCGATCCCCGACCCGGAGTCTATGCTCGAGATCGCCATGTGGGATGCGGTCGCCCGCAATGCGAACATGCCGCTTTACCGCCTCCTGGGCGGTGCACGCGAAAGCATCCCCGCGTACGCGAGCACTCCAGTCTTTGACACCGTCGAGGGATACCTCGATTATGTACGGATGATCCGTGACATGGGCTATCCAGCGGTCAAGTTCCACACCCAATGCGACCCGGAATTCGATCTAGAAATGACGCTGGCCGTTTCCGCCGAGTTCGCCCAAAAGGGGTTGCGATTCATGGTCGATCTGGAGCAAGTCTACGATTTTGACAGCGCAGTCAAACTGGGCCGCGCGCTCGCCGACATGCCATGCGACTGGCTGGAGGCCCCTCTCGACGACGAGGACATCGACGCGTATGCGGAACTCAGACGCGCCGTCGATGTCGACATCATCTGCGCTGGCAACACGGTGGTCGAATTATCCGATATGGCCGATGCCATAACGCGCGGTGCCTGGTCGAGATTGCGTTGCGACCCTTCTAATGTGGGCGGCATTTCGGCGGCTCGGTCGGCAATGGCCCTCGCCTGCGCGCACGGCCTCAAGACCGAGCTGCAAAGCTACGGCTATCCCTTGACCCAGGCCGCCAACTTGCATCTCATGCTGGGTGTCGCAGGCTGCAGCTACTTTGAACATTCGGTGCCCATCGAGCACTACGAATACGCCTGCCCGAATCCCATCCGCATTGAGGCGGATGGATGCGTCAGGGCTCCCGACGGGCCGGGCCTCGGCATTGATACCGACTGGAAGCAAATTGAAGCCGACGCCACCCTGCTGATCGACACCGATACGATGTGACGGCAAGTCTCGGAGAATGATTGATTTAGGAAAACCATCATGATGCCTAAAAGTGAATTTGATCGGAGACTAAAGGCCATCCGTGCCAGGATGGAGGATCGGGATCTCGATCTTTTGCTGATCTATTCGTCGCCGGGTTCGATGCGCTTCGGTCAGCGGGGCCATGTGATGTACGTGTCCGGCTACGAGCCTTACTTCGGCGATACGATGTTTCTTCTGCCGCGTCGCGCGAACCAGGAATGTTTGCTCGAAATCGACTCTGCGGATCATTTTTCATGCCTTTCGACCTGGGTCGAAAACGTTGAGCCTGCAGGGGATCACATCCGGATCTTGCACGAGTATCTTCGGGGACTGGGTGTGACGAAGCCCCGAATCGGAGTGGTGGGAGATTACTCGATGAGCCCAAGGCTCTATTCCCGCCTCTGTAAAGAAACCGATGCGCATATCGAAGCGGTTTCGAGTCTTCTCGAAGAGGAAAGGGCGGTAAAGTCGGAATTTGAAATCCAGTGCATCAAGCAGGCTGGAGCCATCGCGTACGAGGGGATAAAAGCGGCTGCGAAGTTCGCACGCCCCGGTGTGTTGGAGGCAGAGATCGTTGCCGAGGTAGAGCGCGTTTGTCGCGTCGCAGGTTCAGAATTTTTCCCACACTACACGATGGTCACCTCCGGAAGGGATTCCGATCACTCCAACTTGTGGTGGAGGTGCGGTCGGCGCAAGCTCGAGCCAGGAGACTCTTGGCTGATTGATTTCGGAACCATGTTTGAAGGGTATTGCTGTGACGTAGCCAGGCCCTTTACCTTGGGGCCGCCTGCTAAGCAGAACCGTGAGCTGTTTGATGTGTTAGTGGAGTCGTTGGAAGCTGGGCGCAAAGTGGCACGGCCCGGAGTCCTCACTTCAGAAGTGAACGCCGCAACGGCGGAAGTTCTCAAACAAAAACTAGGTAAAGACGCTTACTGTCAAAAGGTAGGGCATGGCGTGGGGCTCGAGGTGCACGAATGGCCTTTTGTTGGGTACGAGGGCATCGTCGATGACAGTGCATATCGAGACATGAAGTTGGAGGCCAACATGGTGATCTCGATGGAGCCCGCAGCTTGGCTACCGGAAACAGGAGATCTACAGGTCGAAGACCAGTTTGTGGTTACCGAAGAGGGTGGCCAGCGTCTCAGCCCGATCCCGCTTGAAATAATCGCGTGCCCAAATCAATAGGGTCAGGCGATTGCGATCCGATCTACTGCGCTTGCCGATCAGCTCGGCGGACATAGCGCGCAGATCTTGTTTCCATCGGGGTCGCGCAGGTAAGCGAGGTACATCCCGTTCTCGCGGACACCCGGCGGATCTTCGATCGCCGTACCCCCGTTCGCGACACCGGCCGCATGCCAGGCATCGCCCTGCTCTGCGGACTCGACCCGGAAACCGATCGTGCTTCCGTTGCCATGGGTCGCGGGTTCGCCGTCGATCGGGATGCCGATCACGAACACGCCACCGGGGGTCACATAGAAGTACCGGCCCTTGTTGTCGACACCCGGCCCGATGCCCAGGGTTCCCAAGACTGCGTCGTAAAACTGCTTCGATGCCTCGATATCGCTGACACCGACCATCACGTGGCTAAACATCTCTTTCTCCTGTGGGATTCGATTCGTCGTGTGCGGTCGGAGAGAATAGCGGTTCGTCATGGGGCCGAGAGCGTCATGGAGGCCCGCTCAATCTCTTGCAAGAAGACGCTTCTCAGCGCGTCGCGCCGGTGGCATGATGCGCAGGATGTCGGGCGCGATCGTTCGCATGCCCCGCACGATGGATATGCTGCGCTGCCACAGCTTCTGCCGACGGGCGTCCCAGGGAAATTCGAAGCGCGCTCGCAGGGCGGCGGGCAGCATTCCGATGGTGAGAAAGCGAAATGGGGCCAAGACGAAGTCCGGCACCCCCGCGACACGGGGATGGAGCACCGCGTGGGCGAGTTCTTTCGCTTGCTCGGTTACCTCCAGGCAGTCTCCCTGGAGCTTCTCTTCGAGGTAGCGGGAGAAGGCTGGATAGTCGCTCGGATGCACCTCGAGGGGGACCCGCAGCATCGGGGCCAGACGCAACGACTGCTGATAATAAGCGTCTCGCTCGACCGGACTGAGGGGGCGTACGAAATTCGAGTAGGCGGTCATTGCCGAGTCGGTGAGAGTCGCCTCTACCCAGAGCAGCAAATCCGGATCGAGCGCGTCAAAGACGCTGCCGGCGGCGAATCGACTCGTGCCAACGCCTAGCGTGCCCACCACATCTGCATGCAATTCGTTGATACGTCGGGCGCAGCGATCCGCTTCGTCCAGATCTCCGTAGATGATTCCAAGCATACCTCGTAGGGTTCGCATCAAGCGTCCGATGGGGTTGTTGCGGAAGTCATCCCTGGCCGCGACCCCCGCCGCCACCAGGGGATGTGCGAGTTGCATCACGAGTGCTCGTCCACCGGAGAGCAGAAGCACCGCCTCTCGATTGACCTGCCAGAGTAGATCGTCAGGATGATAGAGGCCGCTGGTGTAGGGACTGATCGAGGCCGACGCTTGCGCGGCTGGCCGTCCTGCCTGGGTCGCACCACCCTGCTCTTCTCGATTCGTCACCATTGCATTGCGCCATTTCGAAGGTTGAACCTGGACTCGGGCACACCATGGTACTCGGCTGCTGCCTGATGCGATGGGAACAATTTACCGATATGACCGCAGGGGAGAGCGGGCGAAGCACTCAGCTGCGGAGGTTGTATCCGTGCCCTTGGGGAGGGGACCGAGCCGCTTGAACGCGGGGTCGAAGCTCCGCAACGCGTCGACCGTTGCGAAAATCGACTTGAAGTCGACGTCGGATTCTAATAGGGTGGGAACCTCTCGCCCAGCTTGACTCCGGAGGTCAGCATGTCCGAAATCGTCGACCGCAAACTCATCAAGCAGCTGATGACCCAGGAGGAAAACCGCCTCCAGGAACAGACGCCCAAGTCGGCGAAGCTGTACGCCCGCGCCAAGGATACCCTCGTGAAGGGCGTCTCCTCTTCGTATCAGGTTCGAGACCCCTACCCCATCTACTTCACCAAGGGCAAAGGTTCGCGGATCTGGGACGTGGATGGCACCGAGATCGTTGACTTTCACAACGGCTTCGGCTGCATGGTCCAGGGCCATGCTCATCCGGCCATCGCCGAAGCCGTTACCCGACGCATGGAACTCGGTTCCCAATTCGCCCTTCCCACCGAGGACTCGATCGCCGTTGCGGAAATACTGAAAAATAATTTCAAACTCGGCCGATGGAGATTCGTGAACTCGGGCTCGGAAGCGACCATGGATGCCATTCGCATTGCCCGTGCATTTACCGGTCGCGACACCATCATGAAGATATTCGGTTCGTATCACGGACATCACGACTACGTGATGGTCGCGATCGGTGCCGTAGAGTTCAAGGATCGTGGCCCGCGCGACAACTACAAGTCGGTAACCTACGGAGCAGGCATACCCCAGGTCGTAGCCGACATGACGATTGCCGTTCCGTTCAACGATGCCGCCGCAATGGAGCAGCGGATCGAACGTCTGACGGCCGACGGGCGCAAGCCGGCTTGCGTGATCATGGAAGCCGCGATGATGAATCTGGGCGTCGTCCTTCCCGAACCCGGGTATCTGGCGAAGGTCCGGGAGATCACCCGTAAGCACGGTATCGTCCTCATCTTCGACGAGGTCAAGACGGGTATCTGCACCGCTGCCGGCGGTGCAGTCGAGCGATTCGGCGTGGTGCCCGACATGGTGACCCTGGCCAAAGCCCTGGCGGGCGGTCTCCCGGCGGGAGCAATCGGCATGACCGAGGACATCGCCGAGGTGATCGTCAGTGGGAAGGTCTTCCAGGTCGGTACCTATAGTGGCAACCCGCTGAGCATGGTAGCTGCGCGGGCCAGTCTTGAAGAGGTCATGACCCCCGATGCCTATCGCCATCTCGATTCCATCAACGAACAACTCATCGAGCAATGTGACGCCATCTGCGAAAAGCACGACTTCCCCGGCTATACCGTTGGGATCTCGTCGAAGGGCTGCGTCAACTTCGCCACTGGACGGATCAACGATTACGAATCATTCGTCGAACATCAGGACGTCCACCTGTGCACCCTGGCCTGGCTCTACAACATCAATCGCGGCGTCATGATGGCCCCCGGGCGCGAAGAAGAATGGACGCTTTCCATCGCTCACGACGCCGAAGACGTTGCGCGCTACGTCTCTGCCTTCGAAGCCCTGGTACAGGACGTGACACCGGGCCTGCTGGTCAGGAAGTCCGAAACGAAACTCGATTGACCTGGACTTCAAGGGAATGTCGACAATCGGCGTAATCCGTTCCGCTTGTGTCCGCCCGTTGCCGCTCGTTTCCGTTGGCCTCTGTGAAAGCACGAAGGGTTCCCGTCAGCAGCTTTAGGACTTTTGAACGTTCTAAACTAAGAGACACTATACGGGGTACCTTGCGCTAACGATGGATGCTCTCGACTTGCAGGGATGGTTCACGCTCGGTGTTGTGGTGGTCATGCTCGGCGCCATGGCCCGGGGGGTCGCGGCGCCCGATCTGATCATGATGGCGGGGCTCTTCGTGCTCGCCGTGGCCGGCGTGCTTACCCCGGAAGAGACCTTCAGCGGCTTTGCAAATCCCGCAATGATGACCGTGGGCGCGCTTTTCGTCCTCTCGGCCGCCATGCGCGAAACAGGGGCCCTGGAGATCACGCTCGGGCGGCTCTTCGGCAGGTCGAAGAGTGAAGGCGTCGCGATGGTGCGGACGCTGCCGGTACTGGCGGGACTCTCGGCCTTCCTCAATAACGCACCGATTGTTGCCATGATGACGCCTCTGCTGATCGATTGGGCTCGGCGGCATCGCATCGCGCCAAGCCGCCTGCTGATTCCGCTGAGCTACTCCACCATCCTCGGCAGCATCATCACCATCATTGGGACCAGCGTGACCCTCACGGTGGCCGGATTGGTCATTCAATCAGGAATGAAACCGCTCTCGCTCTTCGAACTCGCACCCGTGGGCCTGCCCATCTGCGCAGTGGGGCTCTTGTACTTGCTACTGGTGGCGCCGCGCATCCTGCCGGCCCGTACGGACCCCGCCACACAGGTGGGCGATCAGCAACGCGAGTACACGGTGGCGATGCTCGTCGAGGAGAACTGCACGCTAGTCGGGCTGAACATTGAGGATGCCGGCCTGCGCGCCCTGCCTGGGCTCTTCCTCTTCGAGATCGAACGCGACGGGCGCCGCATCACGCCAGTCGCGCCCGACGAGGTGATCGTGGCCGGCGATCGCATGGTCTTCGCGGGCGTGGTCTCGACCATCGTTGACCTGCAGCGCATTCGAGGTCTGGTGCCCGTGGACGATGAGGACATGCCAGCTCGCGCCGAGATGCGCCATCGTTTGATCGAGGCGGTGATCTCGAGATCTTCGCCGCTAGTCAAGCGCTCCATCAAGGAGGCAAACTTTCGTACCGTCTACGGTGCAGCGGTAATCGCCGTGCATCGCAACGGTGAGCGCGTGCCAGGCAAGATCGGCAGCATCGTGTTGCGCCCTGGAGACACGCTGGTCTTCCAGGCAGCACAGGGATTCCTCGACAGTCATCGCAACAGCCCTGATTTTTACTTGGTGAGCGAGGTCCCGGAATCCCACGCTCCCCGCCACGATCGAGCCTGGTTCGCCATCGCGGTCTTCCTCGCCATGGTGGTGCTGGCCGCTACCGAGATCATTCCCATTGCCATCGGCTCCTTCGTGGCGGGTGGCATCCTGATCGCCACCCGCTGCATCAGCGGTACGCTGGCGCGGCAGAGCGTGCACATGAACGTACTGGTGGTCATTGCCGCCGGGATCGGCATCGCGACTGCAATTGAGAAGTCCGGGGTCGCAGCCGCCATCGCCGACGTACTCGTTCGCCACTCCAGCGCGCTCGGGCCCATCGCGCTGCTGGCCACCATCTATCTGGTCACCATGGCGATGTCCGAACTCCTTCACCACGCCGCTTCTGCCGCCCTGATGTTCCCCATCGCGGTAGCGGCGGCCCATCAAGCGAGCCTGGACCCGCGCGGCTTCATCATCGCCGTAGCGCTGGGAGCCGCCTGCGCGTTTGCGTCACCGGTGACCTACCAGACCCACCTGCTTGTCTACGGCCCAGGCGGTTATCGCTTCACGGACTTCGTCCGTGTCGGTCTGCCCCTGAATCTGATCTGCGCCGCGGTGGCCATCACCTTGATCCCGATGATCTGGCCCCTCACCCCGCTCTAGCACGCACCCCCTTGCCCCTCAACAACCCGCCGGAGATGCTGATCAACGCAGGGTGAAAAAGGTAGGCTTAACTCAACTGTCCGTGAAAAAGGTATATAGAACCCCATACGCTTGAAGGAGCCGGATGGAGACCTTCTTTAGCACCCTGATCTCCCTTGCAGTCGCGCTGTTGTTGAGCCTCGGGCTGGGGCGCGTGGCCGCTCGCTACGGCGTGCCCCGCGTGACCGTCTATCTCCTGGTGGGCGTGATGCTCGGCCCCGACATCGGACAGCGCTTCTTCGAGGAAGGGGGGCTTGCAGCGGGACTTCTCCTGGGCTCACACACGGAGCTGACGCTGGGGGTAGTGGAGCAGCTCGCGATTGGGTTCATTCTCTTTGGGGTAGGCGCGGAGTTTCGATTCCAGACCTTCCGCGAAGTCGGGCCCCGCATCCTGGGGCTCTCCGCAGCCGAGATCGGGCTGACAGGCCTGCTCGTGGGGCTCGCCGTCGGCGCCGGCACTGGTGATTGGCGCCTGGCCGTGATCGCACCTGCGCTCGCGATTGCGAGCGCGCCGAGCGCCACACTGGTGACGTTGCGAGAGATCGAGGCCGATGGCCCCACTTCTCGAAGCCTCATCCTGTGTGTCGGGAACAACAATCTCGTGGCACTCTTCCTCTTTCCCCTCCTGCTCGCCGTAGCCTTTGGCGTTGGCCATCCCGTACAAGCGACCGCCTATGCGCTGATCGCTCTGGTGACCGGGGGCGCCATCGGTTTTGGCGCCGCGATCTGGCTCGAGTCGATCACGGGACGCCGCGAACTCGTCCTACTCGGAATGCTCGTGGTGTTCGCGGCCCTCGGGCTCATGCACTGGATCGCCGCGGGGTCAACCGGGTTGGGGATGCTGGCTTGCTTTGCCGCGGGCGTTGCCCTCGCCAACGGCTCGTCTCACTCGGGCGATCTCTTCCGCTACGTCGAGAACACCGTCTACCCGCTTTACGTTCTCTTTTTCATCGCAGCGGGTCGCGACCTGCACCTCGGGGCTGTGATCCAAGGTGGCGCGCTCGGTGTGCTTTTCATTTTCTCCCGTGCTGCGGGGAAATTTTTCGGGGCGCGTATCGGCCTACGTCTCACGGGTTGGGGAGAGGGCATGCCATCCTCCTTTGGCGCAGGCCTGATGTGCCAGGCGGGGATTGCTCTGGGTTTGGTTGCGGCCCTCGAGCACGCCGTTCCGGACGCCACATCCGAACTACGTCACGTTGTCATTGCTTCCGTGGTGGTCTTCGAACTCGTAGGGCCTTGGCTCGTGCGACATACGGCATTGGTTGCGGGCGAGGTAAAGCTCGCAAACCTACTTCCGCGCGTAGAGGCGAAAGGCACAGAGGCGGTGCGCTGGGTACTACTCGAATTTCGCCGAAACCTCGGGATGCTTCGCTCTGACTCGGAACTTTCCAAAGGTACCCCCACCGTACGCCACGCCATGAGGCGACGGCCCCGAGTCGTCTCTGAAGCCCTTCCGTTCGAACACGTTCTGAAGGCGCTCGGAGAAACGGGTGCTGACCTGCTCCCGGTTGTTGACGCGCAGGATCGATTCAAGGGCGTGATCTCGTACGAGGAGGTAAAAAACACCCTCTACGATCCCCTGCTTCGAGATCTCGTGATCGCGGAAGACTTGACGAGCAACATCGGAGACCCGCTCGAGCCAGAGTCTTCACTAGCGGCCGCGCTTGAGATCATGGACCGGAACCACGTCCATTCATGGCCAGTCGTTGAGGGCGAGCGCTTGCTGGGCATGGTGAGCCGGACCGATCTCTATTCACTCATGCGAAGGAGCTGACTCTTGACTCAGCGGACGGGTGTGGAATGTCGGCGGAGCTTTGGCGATATTCAAGATACGGGCTACGCAGCACTCCGCATCTCACCGTGGAGCCGGCCGGAAGATTGATCCGATCACGGCCAACGCGTATTCAAGAACCCGCCCCTTTCGCCTGATTTCCCGCTGATCTTCGGTCATGTGGATCCCCCGGATTGTCCTCTGCTGTCATCATGACAGAGTGTCCGGCTGAATCTGTAATTTCACATCACATCGATGTTTGTTTGCGCAGTGCAGAGCAACCCCGGTCTACTCGGTAGAATCTCCTGAAGCCGATCTGGCTTTGACCCGATCGAGCGTCTCGGGCATCCACTTCTCTACCGTGTCGCTGAACCCGAGGCCCACATGAATTCGGAACGATTGGCAGTCCGCTATGGCTGCAGCGGGGACGCTTTGATACCGAGCGCTGCCCCAGCCGCGGAGGCGCCCCGATAGACCGGGTTTCGCCGGGGCACGAGAGCTCCAATTCTGCTCAGGTAGTCGGATATTTCCTTGTCGAGAGACCGCACCCGATCGGGATGAAGACTCGCCAGGTTCTCGCTCTCCCCGACGTCACTTTCGAGGTCGTAGAGTTCGAATCGGTCCTGCTGATTCACGCCGTCGTGATGAAATCGAATCAGCTTCCACTTGCCGCTCCGCATCGAAGTCGCCGGAACGGTCCCCGCCTTCTGAAAATAGTGGGGGACGAAACATGGGAACAAGGAACGGGGGCTGGCCTCTGACAAGAACGCGGGGACTTGCGACACACCATCGAGGATATGTCCTGAGGGGCGCTTCACAGCGAGCATCTCGAGCAGGGTGGGGTACCAATCTGTACTGCTGATCAACGCCGAGCTCTTACTCCCCGGCTCGATGTGCCCCGGCCAAACCACAGCGGCCGGTACCCGAATCCCTCCCTCATAGATTTCTGCCTTGCCGCCCCGGAGTGGATGGTTGCTCGTCACGGGGACGTCGACAATTCGCTCATAGGTACTGCCGCCGTTGTCCGAGTAGAACACGACGATCGTGCGCTCCGCCAGTCCAAGACGATCCAGGGCATCAAGCAGCGTCCCGACCGCATCGTCAAAACTCTCCACCATCGCAGCATAGGTGGGATTTCGCTGGGCGTTGGCCGGATGTGCCTTCTCGACGTACTTCTCGATCAGCTTTGCCTTGGCGTCAAATGGACCGTGGACCGAGAACGCCCAGTAATTCAGAAAGAAGGGTTCGTTCCTGTGTTTCTCCATGAACGAGACGGCTTCCTTGGCCATGCGATCTTCGATGTGTTCACCCGGGAAGTGGGGCACAAAACCCAACTCGTCCGGATACTGCCATGGGGCGACGTAGGATCCTGCAGCGCCGGGGCCGGACCAATGGGGCAAGTCAACATCGAAGCCCTGCTCCAGAGGGCTGAAGGGCTCGGGGCCGAGATGCCATTTGCCGAAGTGCCCCGTGGCATAGCCCGCGTCTCGAAGCACTTCCGCGATCGTCTCCACTTCCAGGGCCAAACGCGTCACCGCGACTGGGGTGTTGGCCTTCCTCGCTTTCCGTTTTTCCCGCCCGGCGATCTCCTCCCTGGAGCGAAACCACGGCTCTGTAATGGCCCG
>JADFNE010000074.1 GCA_022563535.1 Myxococcales bacterium | reverse complement strand
TCGATTGATTTCCTGACGGATTCGAGGGACCAGACCACTGGCTTGGGCGGTCGAGGGATCTCTTGACGAGGATGATCGTCCGATCGGTGGATAGTTCGGATTGCCGCCATTTCCTTCCAGACGAGGTCTATTCCGCGGGCTCGATCAACGGCTGTGAGGGGCGGCGGGCCGGTTGCGCGCGACGAGCTACAGGTGGGTCTGCTAGGAGTGGGTCAACGATCGACTCGGGGTAGCGGATGGAGCGATAGATCGTTGCCCGCTTGCCCTGCTCAATGACTGGATGGAAGTACTCCCACCTTGTCTCCATCGGCTGTCACCTCCAGGGAGCGTCCGTTCTCCCCGTCGCAGATCAGCGTGTTGCCGTTCGGGAGCATCGTTGGATGATGCGGCCAATCGAGCACCCCCTCGCCCCACGCCCACAGTATTCGGCCGCTGTCGAGGTCAAGGGTCGCGATCTGATTGATGTTGCGCATGCAGATCAGCTCTATGAGTATCTGGAGCGAAAAGGACATCTCGATCAGTAGGTACGCTGCACATCGCGGAGCAGTTCGGCCTATTGTTTCGGGTTTCGATAGCCGAAAGTAACAATACAACCTGGTGGCCGACTTCGGCCACTTGCCCTCCAGCCTTGGTTTTGTTTCGATCATCCGATCGAGCGATAATTCATCAAGTTGGAGACGAAACGATCTTATTGATGACTGTGCGTTCGATCCGACTGTGGCTGCTGGTGTTGACGCCTTTTCTCCTACTCGTGAGCAGCGCCCCGCGTGCTGCGGTCTTCAATGTCACCAAGTCCGCGGATGCCCCGGAATCGCTGCTGCCTGGTGCGATCATGCAGATCATCGATGCGATGGGTGATGGGTACGGGAACTCACTGGTTCAACCTTGGGGTATTGCAGTGGACGCAAGTGGCAATGTCTACGTCACGGGTGCAATCAGCCAGAACGCCTTCAAGATTGGGGGCCCCGCCATTCTGGTTCCCAGCCTCGGCCCCGTCGGAATCGCGTTCCTGCTCACGCTTCTCGGCGCCACGGCCTATTGGCGACTGCGCGATTCTGCTTCGGTGTCGTATCATTGAGCCTTGCCGCATGAAGTTTCAGCAACTGCTCATGTTTGCACTCGCAATCGCACTGGCGCTTCCCCGACCCAGCCTGGCAGAGATTTTCAAGTGGATCGATAGCCGCGGAAACATCCACTACACGCAGAATCTCGACGAAGTCCCAGTCGCACAACGGGCCGCGGCGCGTTCTGGAGCGAAAGCTCGTCCCAAAATCATTGGGATGGATCCGGGACGCGTGATGAAAACACGCGACGCACAAAATGTAGAAGAGGTAGCGCCCGCGAAGATCAGGTATTCGCCTCGAGTAGCCGGGAGCGATAGCGACACCGTAAATGGTTGGGACGAGGATCGTTGGCGCCTCATGCATGGAGCGCTTCAGCAAAAAATTGCTCAACTCGAGCAACAAATCCAGGTATTGGAAGAGCAGGGGGCCGACAACAAGCCTCCTGCCCGTCGAAGACAGAACGTCACGCGCCGTCGCTTCGAGCGATACCACGAACGACACCAGAGGTACCGGAATGCGACGCGAGATGTTGTGACTGCACGTCGCGATCTGGAGGCGTTTCGAGACAAAGCCCATCGGGCTGGCGTTCCGCCGGGCTGGCTCCGCTAGAAAGGCGGACGATTCACACTGCCTTCCCCAACCGAGCTGCCTGCCCACCTGAGTGTCTGTCGATGACGTGGGCCGCGCTTTTGAAGAGGCAACCACCGGCACAACAGATGCAACTGCGCCCTCGTGCTGTCGGGCGGCGGCGTCAAACGAGCATATTTTGTGTTCAACTCCCTTCATCTGGATGTTTCCCCCGATTCACCCTCGTCCCCAGCGGTCGATGAAGAGAATGCACGCTGAGGCGACGGAGGCGTCCATGAGACACGCGAAAGGGCGCAGGTCAATGCTGACCCGCTCAATTCTCATTCTGTGCTGCACTTTTTTATCGGGGCCAGCGGGGGCAGGCATTCTCGATGATTTGATTCACGCAGAGGGCGCCCCTGAAATACTGGACAGGGTCCACATCAGTGGGTACGCCAATGCCCACTACATGAATCACCTGGGCGTAGCCCGGCTGGTGACCGACGACAAGAAGCTCGAAGACCTGAACGACGGTTTCGTTCAACTTCGCGAGTTTTCGTTCTTTATCGATATAGGCGTCTTCGACTACCTGACGGTGTCCAGCGAGATCGAATTCGCCGACGATTTTTCCGAGGTCGGTGCGAACTATCTCTATGGCGACCTCGCACTCAGCGAACTGCTTCCGTTCTGGGACGAGGACGAGTTGGGGCAGTTGACGCTTCGCGGGGGAAAGTTCCTCATTCCCTTCCTCTCCTACAACGAGAACAAGCCTAACTTCAAGCAGTATCTGATGAGCCAGCCATTTACGGCCTGGAATGTCGTGCCCGTCATTGGCACTCCGATCGCGACCAGTAGCTTTGGCTGGTCCGACACGGGGTTCTTGTTCAACTTCGCGCGCTCGATATCGAGCTTCGGGATCATCGACTTCAAGGTTGCGATGATCAACGGCATCGAATCCAATGCGGCTGTCCTCGATTCGAACGCAATTGTGATCGACGCCGGCATGATGACCCCCACGGTACGACCTCGCGACGGACTGATGCAGAACAAAGGGCCAAGCTGGAAGGCGAACCGCAACGGCGAACTGGCCGCGGTAGGCAAAGTTTCTTTCATGACGAACTGCTTCCCCCTCGATGTGGGCTTCTTCTTCTACAGCGGGAAGTGGGATCCCGACGGGAAGCGTGGACTGTTCATGTATGGCTTCCACGCCAACTGGATCAGCCGCAACTGGACCTTGAGGGGAGAATGGGTTCAGGCGCAGGTCGAGCAGGTGGCGGGCACGAACCTCTACGGGATGCCCGCGAGCATCAACATGTCTACCGGCGACTACAATATGGAGGCCTGGTATCTGGAAGGGTCGATAATCCCATGTCGCTTCGGACCCGGAGACAAGTTGTACGTTCGCTTGATTGGGCGCTACGACGAAGTGAATACGAACAACAAAGCGCTCTTCACCCCATTTCACCGTCGACGCTGGACTCTCGGATCGGAATTTGAATTCTTCTCCAATGCGCGGCTTCGCTTTGAATGGCAGCACCACCGGATCGTGAACTTCAAAGAAGCTCCGGGGCCCTATTTGGCCGCGGGTGGTAAACGTGCCGTCCAAATGCTCATGGGCTCAGTCATCTACTCATTTTAGGAAAGGGGGAAGCATCATGTCCAAGACAAACTTCAACGCTCTCCCCGACCGGCTGCGGTTCACACTGCTCGCCATCCTGATGTTGATCGTAACGGCCGCCAGCCCATGCTTGGCGGTCACGGATGCCTATGTGGTGTTCAGTAGTGAATCCCGAGAACTGAAGAGTACGATTTCGGCGCTGCTCAAGAAGTCGCTGAAAGTAAAGACGTACAACGTCGACATGCTGGCGCTATCCGACTACTCGGGCAAGCAAAAGGTGATTGCAAAATTCTCGCGCGCCACGGTAGTGGTGATCCTGGGAGACAAGCCGCTCGATGAATTGAAAGGAGCCAAATTCAGTTCCCACCTGATCGTCACCAGTGCCTCCGGCGATGATCTGGCTTCCGACAAGCTCAAGGTCTACCTGGTGGCGAAGGGCACGGATATTTCTTCGATTGGATCCGGGGGTAGCGTGGTCAATGTCGCGTCGACTTCAGATCTCGGCGTTGAGCCCAAGGCGGGGAGTGTCTTCATGATTGCCCCAGCGCTGCCCACGGAGCAGGCGATTGATTCATTGACCAAGCTCTTGTTGGGCCGATAGCCAGGGGATGTAGCTCGGGGATTTGCGAATCGAGCTTCAGTGAGGCTGTTCGGGCGGCGACAAAGGCAAGGTGAGAGAGAACGTGGCGCCTACGCCATCTGGATTGTTGAATCCGGTGAGCCCCCCCCATTTCCATGGCATGGTTTGCCGAGCTATGAAGTCCGAAACCGTGGCCGTCTCGTTTCGTCGTGAAACCGTGTTCGAAGAGCCGTGAAACGTTTTTCGGAGCCACACCCGGACCGTTGTCCTGGATCTCGACGCAGAGTGTGTGATCCTTCCCCTGCAGGATCCGCATGATCAAGTGGGGGGGACGATCCACCTCGTCCATGGCCTGCCGGGCGTTGGATACGCAGTTTACGAGGATTTGAATTACCCTGTTTTTGTCGACGACAAGCTCAGTGGCGGGAATATAATCCCGCTCTAGCTCAGTCTCCTTCCATGCCCGCGTGGCCGAACAAATATTGACCGCGTGATCCAATAATTCCGACATCGCATGGCGGTTGACTGTTCCGCCCCCGCGAGCGTAGGTCTGTTGGGTAGCGACCGCCGCTTGAATATGCTCGATGGACTCTCCCATGCGAACCAGGTCATCCAGCGATCTGTCGCGAGCGACGTCGATTTCGTCAACGACACTGTTCAAGTAGCTGGGGAAGAGCTGACCCTTGCGGCTTGCAAAGAATGAAGGGAGATCATCGGCATGCTCCTCCAATAGCTGGGTGCAGCGTTTCAGGCTCGCCACCTTCAGGTTCGTGAGTCCCTCCAAAAGCACGTGGGCGGTCGTCGTTACGCTGTTGAGGGAGTTTCCGATATTGTGCAATACGCCGGTGGAGATCTCGGCCATGCCAGCTGCTCGCGACGTTTCTACGTGTTGTGCCGCCAGATCCCGATTTCCACCGCTTGCTCGCGATTTCCAGCAAAGAGCTGCTCGAGAACTTGCGTGTCCAAGGAGCGGAGGACTTCGGCATCGAGATCTCTGATTTGATGAATCTGGTGGATGATCTCGGGTGAGTGAGTGAGTTCCTCGATCTCTTCGAGGATCTCGATGTTCTTGTCGTAGGCGTCGATCTTTCGCGGTGCCATGTCGAGAGCTTCTTCATCCAACAGCATCATCAGTGTGACTTCTTGCTCGATCAGCATCTGGGACTTGACACGTTGGCTGAGTTCGACAACTCGCCGGGCACGCAAGAAGTCACGCGGGTTGTACTCGAGGCCGGTACGAATAGTGAGACCCACCATTGCGAGGGGCACGATCAGGGCAACAGTCATCAACCCGAGTCGCGCAGCGATCGAGATGCCCGCCCGAGATTTCATTTGCGAGCCCCCTCATGACTCTACGGCCTGATTGCGCGACCCACGTTCGGCTATGTACGTGGCGCTTCTAAGCTGACTGATCGACCGGTCGGGGGGGGGTGCGAAAGAGGCCGAGTCCTACAAATGAGGCGGTGTCGCGGCTAGGCCCGATGCATCGCGCGAGCGTATTCCGGACACAGAAACAAGGCCACGCAGGAGCGTCGTCGGGAGAGTTCTTCCACCGCCGTGGTAGCGGGCTGCAACCGGGATTCTCGCAGGAGATCGAGTTCGGTCCGCCTATTCCTCTTCCTCCGCGGTGCCGTACGGGTGGCTGTGAGTTCAATGAGAGAGGTGTAATGACGTCTTGAACCCACACGTGCCCCTCGGGTAGTATGCCTACGATGGACGAGAGAATCCCTCGCGTTCGGTCCCGAAGACGCGCGATTGCTCGACCCCTGACCTCGATCTCCTAGCGACCGGGAACTTCATGAAAATAAAATCACTGGTTTCGATCTTCCGCAGGATCTGGATATTCCAACTCGGTTTCATCCGGCGGCGCTTCCTCGGCGACGACAAGAAGAGACTCTTCATCGATTGTGGATCCAACCTCGGCCAGGGCTTCAGCTACTTCAAGAAGTACTTCCCGCTCAGCAAATACGACTTCATACTGATGGAACCGAACCCTCACTGCGTTCGAAAGCTCAAAGAGGAGTTCGGGGATTTGCCAAATGTCGAGATTCTCGAGAAGGCGGTTTGGACGGAAGACGGAACCATGAAGCTATTTGGCCTCGTCGAGGATCATCGTGGAAAAGTCACGACCGGGGCTTCCATCTTGAGCGAGCACAACTCCGCCTACTACGAGGCAAACGAAGAGCAGGCGACCGAGGTGGCCACGATCGATTTCTCGAGTTTTCTTCGCTCAAAATTCGACTACGACGAAATCGTCATCAAGATGGATATCGAGGCCAGCGAATATGACGTGCTCGAGAAGATGATCGACGGCGGCGACCTCGACAAAGTCGAATTCATGTTCGTAGAGTTTCACTCCCAATACATGGTGGGTGAAGAGCACGAACGCTTTTCCGCAAGGGAACGAGCGATCGTCAGCCATATGGACGCCCTCCACAAGCTCTACATCTGGCACTAAGTTCTTACGTCATCCGGGGAGCCGCACGGGCATGGCCCCCTCCATCGCAGCTCAAATCGTGCAGTTCCCGAGGACATGCAGCATCCGATCTTTCGCATCCTAAAGAACACCGGCTCACTGACCCTGGCCAACGTCTTCGGGCGACTTCTCAACTTCGTGGTCGTCGCAATTCTGATTCGGAGCGTGGGCACTGAAGGATTCGGAGGTTACGCGACTGCAGTCGCGGTCTCGGGGTACTTCCTCATCCTCGCGGATATCGGGCTTGCCGGTCGATTGGTTCGGCAAGCCGCTGCTTTTCCTGACTCAGAAAGCGATGAATACAGCCATTCCATGGGAATCAAGCTGGTCACCACGGCCCTTTGCGTGGTGGTGCTCGTCATTCTAGCCTTCGTGCTTCCCTACGAGCGGTGGGTGAAGGAACTCTTCATTCTGCTCACGGTCTCGAATCTGATTCGTTCTTACAGTCAACTCAATCACGCTATCTTTCGCGCACGCGAGCGAATGGAACTGGAAGCGCTGAGCACCTGCGTTCAGGCGGTGATCTATAGCAGCGCAGTCGCACTTCTTCTGCTGGGCTTTCCAATTATCATCGTGGGATGGGCTTCCGTCGCTTCGGTCTCGGCCCAGCTCATCCTCAACTCTGTGATCGTGCGGCGCTTCATCCCCATCCGCGTCACCCTTCCGCCCCACTGGGCTACGCTGCGCAATACCGCTCCTTACACCGCAGCCGCAATGGCTGAGAGCGCCTTCTTGCAGAGCGACATCGTCGTCTTGTCGTTCATCGCAAGTCAGAGTCTGGTCGGCGAATTTGCCTCCATTACTCGCCTCCTCTTACTCGCAGCAGTCTTTCCTCTGTTCCTCAATCTCTCCATCATGCCCATCTGGTCCCGAGTCTTCGGCCGTGACAATCCAGTTCTCTTCCGCAAGATCACGACGACCTCACTGCAAATGCTGACCATCGCTGCGGGAGCGAGTGTCGTCGGACTGGCAGCCCTGTCGAAGTGGGTCCTCCACCTCGTTTACGGAGAAGGTTTCGAGGAATTGTCGCAGCTTCTCGTCGTGGGCGCGGTCTACTTGCTTTTTCACTTCATGAATTTCGGGATCAGCGTGCCGATCGTCTCCTCGGGGCGACAGGCAATCCGCGCCCAGTCGATGACGATCGGTGTCTTTGTGAAAATCGGTCTGATCCTCGCGATCACGCCATCCTTCGGTGCGATTGGCGCGATGATCGCGCTCGTGCTCGCAGAGGCGACCGTGATGTTGCTGCAGGCCTATCGAATTCGGGAAGTCATTGAAATGGGTCTGCTCGCAAAGACCTGGGCCTGGGTGGTAGTAGGCATCGTCACCTCACTACTTCTCTACTTCGAGCTCCTCTCCCGGGGCAGCGAATGGCTGGCCGTCACCCTTCCGATCCTCCTCTATGCCGCGTTGATATTCGTGTCCAAAGACGTGCCGAAGTTGATCGCGGTGATCAAGGAATTCCGTTGATGCGAAGTCCCATTGCCGCCGCAAGGCGCACGATTCTGATTGCTGACAGACCGAAACGCTTGTAACCTGCTCGCCATGGCGAACGATGCGAAATTGAAAATTGCATATGTTTTGCCACAGCTGAATCGAGCCGGCACGCAGAAGCAGGTCGTACAACTCGCGTCCGCCATGGCCGATCAGGGTTGTTCCGTCATGGTCGTCCTACTTGAAGAGGGCCGGGCGATGGCGGCAGAAATTTCTGAAAAAGTCGAAATCGTTTCTTGCGGGTTCAAAGCCTCGCCTCGTTCTCCAGCAACGGTCGTGGCGCTCTTTAGACTGTTCCGACACTTGAAGAAGTTCCGCCCGGACATCATCCATTCCTACCTGATCTGGCCCAACATCTGGAGCGGCCTCGTTGCTTCGTCTATTCCAAGTGCGGTTTTCATCACCAGCAGGAGAAATTTGGCCTGGTATAAAGAAGAAAACGCATGGCTACGGAGACTCGAAGATCTCACGAATATCCGCGCGAGTGTCGTCATTGCAAACGCAAAAGCCGTGCTGGCCGATACGGAGCACTGGGAACCAAGAGCCAGGGGGAAAATCCGGCTCATCTACAACGGGTTTCAGGCTAGCCGCACGGACCCGCAGAGGCCGACCTCGAATGACGACGAGACGCGAGCCAAGCACGGCGCGACGGCTGATGATGTGGTGTTGGTCTGCGTCGCAAACCTTCATGCCTACAAGGGACACGCTGATCTCATTGATGCGGTGAGCCTTTTGAAAGAGAGGGGCCGGAAGGTCGTCTTGTGGATTCTTGGGGAAGACCGGGGTTTCGAACAAGCGCTTCTAGACCAGGTGAGGCGGCTGGGCCTGGAAAAGCAGGTCATGCTGCTGGGCCGGCGCGATGACGTCGAGACATTTCTGTCGACAGCAGACATCGGGTTGCTGTGCTCCACTCACGCTGAAGGATTATCGAATTCACTGCTCGAATACATGAATGCGGGATTGCCCGCCGTGGTGACCAATATGGGTGGGAACGCCGAGTGCGTTGCCGACGGCGAGAGCGGTTTCGTGATTCCAATCGAGCGGCCCGACCTGGTGGCCGATTGCATCGATCGAATGATCGAATCACCGTCGCTGAGAGAGACGTTCGGGGCAGAGGCCGTGGCACGGGTACGCCGATTGTTCCAATCGGAAAAAATGGTCGACGAGCATGTTCAGCTCTACTCCGAATTGATGAGTCAGTAACCGCTTCCATGCAGCCTTGGCGCAGCCTCCCCCGGTCCACTGCGAAGCGGGCGGCTATGGCCGCAGTGCGCAATACTCCTTAGTCTTCGGCGGCGCCCCCCAGTGCCGATATGGCCAACCTGATCTTGCGGAACGAGGGCGAGGAAGACCGAAGCAGTGTGCGGAATCGCAGGACAAGTCGAGTGGTCGGGTGTCCCTACTGACGCCGACGTTGCAGACATCGCCCGCCGTATCCGACATCGGGGCCCCGATGATTCAGGTCTCTGGCGCTCGCCACAAGGCCACTGCGTGCTTGGCCATGCACGTCTGAGCATTATCGACCTCAGCTCCGCGGGCCATCAACCCATGCTGGATTCGGAAACGGGCAATTCCATCGTGTACAACGGTGAGATTTACAACTTTCAGGAGCAACGAGACGAACTCGTCGCCAGCGGATACCAGTTCCACTCGAACACCGACACTGAAGTCCTGCTGGCCCTCTACCGACGCTACGGTGTCGATTGTCTGGAACGGCTGCGAGGAATGTTTGCCTTTGCAATCTGGGACGAGAGCAAGCGACGGCTGTTCATGGCGCGAGACCGGGTAGGGAAGAAGCCCTTCGCTTATGCGCTCACGCCCCGGGGCATCGTGTTCTCTTCCGAGATTGACCCACTGGTCCGACATCCACTCGTGGACAGCACGATCGATGTAGAAGGTCTGGAACTCTACACCCATCTGCAGTGCATCCCCGATCCCTGGACGATCTACCGATCCATTCGGAAGCTGCCGCCCGCCCACTACGCGCTCTTCGACGATAAAGGTTTTCGGATCGAAGAGTATTGGAACATCGATTACACCCAGAAGCTGGAGATTTCGGAAGAAGACGCACTCGACACATTCGACGAGAAGTTGCGCGAGGCCACCAAGCTCCGCACGATTTCGGACGTTCCTCTTGGAGTGCTGCTGAGCGGCGGTGTGGACTCGAGCCTCATTGTCGCGCTGATGGCGCAAATGCAAGACACACCCGTCGACACCTTCAGTATCGGATTCAGCGAAAAGGAGTTCAATGAACTCCCCTACGCGCAACAGGTCGCGGATCGTTACGCAACCAACCATCACCCCAAAGTGCTCACTCCAGACGTCGAGTCACTGATCGACACCATCGCGCTGCGTCACGGCGAGCCTTTTGCGGACGTGTCGGCGGTTCCCTCCTTCTACGTATGCAAAGCCGCTCGCCAACATGTCACCGTTGCGCTCGTAGGAGATGGAGGCGATGAGTTGCTTGGGGGCTATGCAAAGTATCAGCTCTCTCCCTTGGGCCTGCACCTCAGCCGAGCACTCGCCCCGCGAACATCACCTGAGAACTTGGCGCGACTCATCCCCAGCCTGATTGACGACAATTCGCTTCCCACGAAAATTCGCCGCCGGATCATCCGCCGCTACCTCTTTCCTGAAATCGAATCTCATTACAAGACACCCTATTTCACCGATCTCGTTCGAGCCAGATTGCTGAGCCAGACCAGGAGTGGAGAGCCCGGACCGAGCCCCCTGCTCGAAAACTACCGCACGCTTTCGCTGCAGAAAGCGCGGGTTTATGCCGACGAGCCGATTGAGCGAATGCTCTGGATGGACCACCACGGCTACTTGGCGTCAGATCTTCTGCCAAAAATGGATATCGCCTCCATGCATTGCTCGCTGGAAACCCGAGCGCCGTTTCTCGATCATAAGGTGATCGAATTCTGCGCTTCGTTGCCTGTCCATTTCAAGGTGCGTGACCGCACTGGGAAATATCTGTTGAAGAAACTCGGCGAACGATACCTGCCACGAGAGATTCTCTACCGTCGCAAGATGGGCTTCGGGATTCCCCTGGCGGATTGGCTGCGCGGCCCCCTCCGAACGATGGCTCGCGATCTCCTGAACAACTCGGAACTCATGGCGCCTCTGGATTCTGGCGTCGTTCAAGAAGAACTCGCCGCGTTCTACGATCGCGGAGAAGATCATGCGGCACGAATCTGGACTCTTCTGATGTACGCCAAATGGAAGGAGGTTTCCCGTGCTTGAACCGTGCAGAAGATTGAGCTGGAGACCGATCGAATAATATGTGCGGAATCCTGGCTCACTATTTGTTCGATAGATCTGGCAGCCTCGACGAGTCTTTGCTGCGCGAGATGGCGGACACCATGACCCATCGGGGACCCGACGATGCGGGCTACTGGGTGGATGGGCAGATCGGCCTGGCGCATCGTCGCCTCTCTATCATCGATCTCTCACCGGATGGCAGACAACCGATGGTGAACGAAGACGGCAGCGTGCGTCTGACGTTCAACGGGGAGATCTACAACTTTCCCTCGCTGCGCAAGGAATTGCTCGGGCGCGGTTATCGCTTTCGATCTCGCTCGGACACAGAGGTCATTCTCCACGGTTACCAGGAATGGGGGGTAGAGGGCTGCCTCAAACGCCTGCGAGGCATGTTTGCCTTCGTGATCTGGGATTCCAAGCGGCAGCTGCTCTTCGCCGCCCGCGACCGCCTCGGCATCAAGCCTCTCTACTATCGACTAGACAATTCCTCGCTCATCATGGCGTCGGAAATCAAAGCGATTCTGCGGCATCCCGAAGTAGCGGCCGGAGTGGACACGGTGGGATTGTTGCAACACTTCGCCCATCGCTTCACGCTGCCACCCCGAACTGCGTTCGAAGGCATTTCGAAACTTTCTGCCGGTCACTACCTCCTGTGCCAGGATGGCAAGACGCAGATTCATGAGTACTGGCGCCCGCCCGGTCCTGAAGCAGAAATACCCGCACCCCGGTCTTTCGATAGTTGGGTAGAAGAACTCCGCGAGAAATTGCTCGAGACCGTGGAAGGACATCTGATCAGCGATGTTCCAGTCGGCGCCTTTCTCAGTGGCGGCCTCGACTCGGGCTCGCTGGTCGCGATGGCTGCCAGCTTCTCTGACCATCCGATCAGAACCTATACGGCAGGGTTCGGCACGGGCTGGCACGACGAATCGAAAGAGGCGCGCGAGGTGTCCACGTTTCACCAGACCGACCACCACGAGGCCCTGATTAAACCAACCTCGGCCGAGCTACTCGAAAAGATCGTCTGGCACCTCGAGGAACCGCTCATCAATACCTCGGTCATTCCTCTATACACCGTATCCGAATTGGCCAAGCGGGAGGTCACGGTCGTACTCGCCGGCGAAGGCTCCGACGAGGTCAATGGCGGCTACCAGCGCTACTCGAAAATCGGCGATCTGATGCGCATGCGACGCTTGCGGCGATCGCTACCGGGCCTGGATTCGGCATTGAATTTTGTATCCGGGATGCTGCCCAGCTCTCCCTTCATTACACGGGTCCAGCGCATGAATCGCATCACCCATGCTCGCTGTGGTGAGTACGTGGCATTGACGACGAGTGCTTTGGGCATCGAGGGCGGTGGTCAACGTTCACTCTTCAACCCCGACATCAACGCGAACTTCAACGACATGGCCCTCGAAGCTGAGAGTACACTTCTCGACGGCTACCACGATCTTCCCGAAGAGCGACAGAAGTTCTTCATCTACGACATGCGGGGATGGCTTGCCAACGAACTTTTGATTCGCGCCGATAAGATTTCGATGGCACATTCGCTCGAGGCACGGGTTCCCTATCTCGACCATGAACTGGTGGAATTCTGCCTGTCGATGCCCTCGGAGATGAAGTTCCGAAACGGTGCCACCAAGGCGCTGCTGCGCAAGGCGATGCAACCCTCCCTTCCCGAGCAGACCTCCCGGCGCAAGCAGCATGGCTTCGTGGTGCCCATTGGCGAGTGGATCCGCGGCGATTGGCGCGAACTCGTGATGGACCTCTCTCGTGACCCACGCACTCGCTCACGGAGCATCTTCGACGCCGGACGGATCGACGAGATCATCGACGAACACATGAACGGCCGGGCCGACTGGACATCATCCATCTTTGGTTTCCTGATCACTGAAATCTGGCACCGGACCTACCTGGACGGCTGAGTTTTCGTTCCACCGCAGACACGTAAGCGAACGAGTTGCCTCGACCCTATGAGCCCGAGGCGGCTATCTGGGCTATCCACTATTTCATGAAAATCTTGTTCGTGACTGACAACTTCCCCCCAGAAGTCAATGCGCCTGCGAGCCGCACCCATGAGCATTGCAAGAGATGGGTGGCGAAAGGGGCAAGTGTCACCGTCATTACCTGTGCTCCCAATTTTCCGAAGGGCAAGGTCTATGATGGCTACGAAAATCGTTTGTACCAGACCGAAGTCATCGATGATATTCGAGTGATCAGGGTTTGGAGCTACGTCTCGGCAAATGAGGGTTTTGTAAAAAGGATCATTGATTACACGAGTTTCGCGCTGATGGCATTTTTCGTGGGTCTCTTCAAGCCCTGCGATGTCATCATTGTCACCTCGCCGCAGTTTTTCACCACTTTTACGGGGTGGGCACTATCAAAAGTAAAACGACGCCCATGGATATTTGAACTGCGCGACCTGTGGCCAGATACGATTACCACTGTGGGTGCGATCAAGCAGAGCAAGGTGATTCAGCTCCTCGAGAGAGTGGAGCTTTTCATGTATCGCAGTGCCGACATGATCATTCCGGTTACAGATGCGTTCAAGGCGAAACTAATCGAACGCCATGTCGATGGAGACAAGATCCATGTCATCACGAATGGTGTCGATACTTCTCAGTTTCCGGTCGTACCCAAAAATGAGAAATTGGTTCAGCAATATCAATTACAGGGCAAAACCGTAATTGGATATATTGGCACCCATGGGATGTGCCAGAATCTAAAATTCATCGTCGAGTGCGCCCGAGATCTGCAGCTGCCAAATCTTCAATTCATATTTCTAGGGGATGGAGCTGAAAAGGAAGAAGTCATTGCATTTGCCCAGCAATCCAAGGTAGAGAATATTCTATTCCTCGACTCGGTCCCCAAAAGTCAAGTGGTGGATTTCATCTCGATACTCGATATTGCTCTAGTGCCTCTGCAAAAATCGGACGTCTTTAAAACGGTAATCCCTTCAAAAATATTTGAGTTGGCTGCAATGCAGAAACCTATTCTTCTCGGGGTCGACGGGATTTCGCGCGGAATCATCGAAAGACACAAAGCAGGAATTTATTTCGAACCTGAAAACAAGCAATCCTTTCACCAGGCGGTGATGACGATCCTGGGCGACAAGGACTTGTATCGCAGAATGCAGCTAGGGTGTCAGTCCTTGGCTGAGCACTATGATCGGGAAACACTGGCAGACCAGATGCTCGAGCACGTGCAAGCACTGGTGAGGAAGTGAGAGATTAGGTCGCAATGAAAATATTGATCATCACCCAAGACGATCCTTTCTACTTGGGCAAAAACATTTCTTATCTACTGAGCAATACCCCGGCCCACAGCAAGGTCGTCGGGTGTGTTGTTTCAGATGTTTCGCCCTTCGGAAAAAAAGAGACGCTAATTCAAAAGGCAGTCAAGACATTCAAAATATTTGGCCCGGTATTTTTCTCGAGATATGCCCTGAACTTCCTCTTGGCCAAGGTCAATACCCGATATTCCGTAACGAATGTTTTGAAGAGGCATGGAATTCCGATCATAGAAATACAGGGCAGCCTCAATGAGGAAAGGTCTCTTGATCTGCTGAGGAGCTACGAACCCGATCTACTCATTTCGATCGCAGGCAATGAAATCTTCAAACGGCCCTTGATTGACCTGGCGCCAAAAGGCTGCCTCAATCTCCATACTGCTCTGTTGCCCAAATATCGTGGATTGATGCCGAGCTTTTGGGTTTTGAAGAATCGAGAGGAGGAATCGGGCGTTTCGATTTTTTTCGTCGATGAAGGAATTGATACTGGACCCATCCTTGTTCAAAATCGTTATCCGCTGGCGGGCCTGTCCCTCGATCAACTCATCAAAGCATCCAAGCAAGCCGGCATGGATGCGATCATTGAAGCGATTGAAAAAATCCACAACGGTGAGACCGCTCTCATTCCGAACAACGATGACGAGAAGACGTACTTTGGCTTTCCGACACGCGAAGACGTCATGGAGTTCAGGGCGGCGGGAGCAAGGTTCTTCTGATGAACATCTTGACCTTCGACGTTGAAGAGTGGTTTCACTTGCTCGACAACGAATCGACGAAGTCAGAGAAAGAGTGGAGCGGGTTCGAGTCTCGATTGGATGCCAACATGGATCGAATCTTCGAGATCCTCGCGGAACACCAACAGCCAGCCACCTTTTTTTGTCTCGGTTGGGTCGCCCGGGAGTTTCCGCACATCATCAAAAAAATCGTCGATGGTGGTTACGAAATTGGCTCTCATTCGAATAGCCATCAGCTCGCGTTCGAACAAACACCGAGTGAGTTCAAAGCAGACCTGGACCAGTCGATCAAGCGTCTCGAGGACGTGTCTGGCCAAAAGATCAGGGCCTATCGGTCTCCGGGCTTTTCTGTGATGGAAAAGAACAAGTGGATTTTCGAAGAACTCATTGCAGCCGGGATCGAAATTGACTCTTCTGTATTTCCTGCGAGTCGCGCGCATGGCGGCTTTCCCTCGTTTGGGGAAGAGACGCCGACGATCATCCATACGGCCTCCGGCACGCTGAAAGAGTTTCCCATCAACACCACTTCGGTATTGGGTCGAAAAATCATTTTTTCAGGTGGAGGCTACTTCAGGTTGTTTCCCTGGGTGCTGATCGACTATTTCATGAACAAAAGTGAATACGTAATGACGTATTTCCATCCTAGAGATTTTGATGCTGACCAGCCGATGGTTCCCGGACTTTCGAAGGTAAGGAAATTAAAATCTTATTATGGTCTGGATGGAGCGGAAACAAAAATACGACGGCTCATAAAGGAGCATGAGCTAATTAGCCTGGGGCAAGCTGTCGAGGCATGTGACTGGTCTGATGTGCCAGGTGTCCACCTGTAAATTCATGAACGTAAATCAAGAAGCAAAGGAACTCCCGATGGACTTCGCAGACAAGCGAGTATTGGTTACGGGCGCATCGCGTGGCATTGGCTTCGCGACTGCAAAGGAATTTTTGGCACGGGGTGCTCGTGTCGCGGTCAATGGTCGGACCGAGCAGTCGGTTGCCACTGCGATCGCCAAATTGGGTGGGGGTGACCGCCTGATCTCCGCACCCGGCGGCGTTGGAACGGTAGACGGTTGCGAGTCGGTCGTGGGTACTGCCATCGAAGGCCTCGGTGGCCTCGACGTACTCGTCAACAACGCGGGGGTCTGCATTGACTCGACGATCGAAGAAGCGGACGAAGCGACCTGGGACGAAACCCTCAATGTCAATTTGAAGGGCACCTTCTTTTGCGTTCGGGCGGCGCTCCCGGCGCTTCGCAAGAATGGGGGCTCCATCGTCAATATGGCATCGGTGTCGGGGCTGATGGGCTCTGCAGAAGGCGCCTTGTATTGCGCGTCGAAGGGTGGAGTCGTGAACCTCACACGGGCCCTGGCGATGGAGTTGGCCCCCGATATTCGAGTCAACTGTGTCTGCCCGGGTTGGGTGGACACCGACATGATGCGTCGCGATTACGTCGACCTCGCCCCGGACCCCGCGGCAGCCGAACGCGAAGCCATGGAAGAAGCGCCACTCAAGCGAGTGGCGACCCCCGAAGAAATCGCCACAGCGGTTGCCTACCTCGCATCCTACGACGCGAGGTTCATTACTGGCGTGGCGCTGCCCCTGGATGGAGGCGTCTCGGCGGGCAATTGAAGCGAGTCTTCCGGCCATCACCCATGAAGAATCTATTCATCTGTGTTGGATCCCTGTTGATCGCTTGCCTGGTGATGCTGGCTTGTGGAGGTCCGGAAGCGGAGATCCGGGCGAACCTTTCAGCGGCTGAACGTCAGACCTTTGATCGTGGCCAGCGGCTCTCGACCGCCTGTTGGAGTTGCCACGATCTATATGGCAAGCAGAACAAGGTCGGTCCATATCTCGCCGGCCTGTCCGGGCGCAGAGCCGGTTCGGCTGACTTTCCAGGCTACTCGAAGGCGATGAAGGAGTCGGGGCTTGTCTGGAACGAGCGTTCCCTGCGAGCCTATCTATTGAACCCGAGCGGCTTCATGCCGGGAACGAACATGGTCGCGAGTGGACCGCAAAATTCGGCCGATGTCGGCGCGCTTGTGTTCTACCTCGAGCATGTGACCCGCGCGGTAGCCACGAAATAGGCTCCCCTGGTCGCCTCTGGATCGAATACGAGTCGAGAGGCGTTGTTGATCGATGGGCTTGCGGAGTAGACTCGTTTGAAGCGGAGAGGGTCGAGTCGGGTCGTTAGAAGAAAGGGGATCACGTCGGTGAGCAGGTTTCGAACGAGTGCGATTTTGCTGTCCTGGTTGGTGCTGTGCGGCGCCGTCGTGCCATTGAATTCCGCCAGGGCGGAAACCGAATCTTCGGAAAAGTGGACGGGATACTACCTTCAGGCCGGGATCGTGGGCGGTCTACCCGACGCCCGCCAGGGCAATGTCGACTTCGGACCCGGTGTTGGCTTGTCGCTGACCGCCGGAGTTCGACACAAC
>JADFNE010000073.1 GCA_022563535.1 Myxococcales bacterium | reverse complement strand
CCCATCTCGCGGCTGGGTTGCGGGTGGGACTCATCACGGACACTACGCACATCCGCGCCGAGTCTGGCGACCCTCAGCGGGTTCGCCTGCTCTCCTTTCTGGCGCTGGTCAATCTTGACGGAGCCAGCGAGTCTCGCGGCCCTGGGGCACGAGAACTTCGCGAAGAACAGGCGCAGCAATCATGAGCCGAATGCAGTTTCGCGCGAGTGTGGAAGATCCGCGACCGGCCGCCGCCTGGCTCATGGTGACGATGGCGGTGGCGACCCTCGCGATTACCGGACAGCTCGCAACCTGGGCCCTCGCCGCATGCTTCACCGCCGTCTTCTACTCCCTGGTCTATCGCCTTGCCCCACGACCCTGGCAGCAAAGTGCTGGCGTGCTCAACACAGTCCTGCTGGTGGTCTGTGCACTTTCCGTGGTGGTCTCCTGGCGCGGCGGACCAGTGGCAATCGCTCTCGCTCATTTTGCGGTTTTGACCCAGGGGCTGCAGTTGTTGGACGCTCGTCCCCGCAAGAGTGAATTTCTGTTGGTGGCCCTCGCATTATTTCAGGTCATCCTGGCCGCAAATCTCACCGACAGTGTGCTCTTCCCGCCGATGTTGATTCTCTTCCTGGCGGCTACAACCTGGACGCTGATGGTCCACACCCTTCGCAGCGAAGCGATCGAAGCGGGAGATCATGGCCGTACTCAGCGGGTAATGACTGCGGGGCTGGCCAGAACCACGATCATTGGCTCGGCCCTCTCAATTGTACTTGCGTTGGTAATCTTCACGCTGCTGCCGAGATTCCGATCGTCAATGATCGAGCACGGTGGTCAAAACGGTCACGCCGTCTCGGGTTTCACGAATGAAGTGCGACTGGGGACGATTGGCAAGATTCGCAAGGATTCGGCGGTCGTGCTGCGAGTCGAAACGCTCGAGGGGACTGCACCCATTGCCCGAGTGGGGTATTGGCGCGGGTTGGCATTCGACCACTTCGACGGCGAACGCTGGTCGGTGACTCCCGCAATGCGAAGCGCACCGGGGGGAAGTCCGACCTTTGGCATCGATCTCGCTCGGACGCCGGCGCGTGAAGCACTGGTGCAACGCATCGTGCGCGAACCCGTCACGGGTGGCGTTCTGTTCGGATCGGGCGAAGCGCGCTTTGTGAGCGGCACCATTGTGCGCATTGAAGTGGACGTCAACGGCAGCCTCTACTCACCAACGGATCAGTCGCGGCGAATCCGGTACACGATTCGAACTGAAGCGTACCACCCGACGGACTTCGAGCTGCGGGACGATCGAATCGTCCGACCGCGTCGCCGGCCCGACGCCTTCCTGAACCTGCCGCCGATGGTTTCCGCAATTCAAGAACTCGCACAACGAATCACGGCGGATCGCGATACCGACGCCGACCGAATGCGAGCCCTCGAAACCTATCTGCGCAGTGAAGGGAGCTATACCGACACCCCCCGCGCGATGGACCCCGCACTCGGAAACTCTCCCGTCGAAGGCTTTCTACTCGGTGAGCTGTCCGGTCACTGCGAGTATTTTGCCAGCGCAATGGTGGTACTGGCGCGGTCGGCCGGTTTTTCGAGTCGACTCGTGAACGGATTTGCGGGGGGCCAGTTGAATGAGATGGGCGATTTTGTCGAACTGACCCGGGCAGACGCCCACGCATGGGTAGAGGTGCACTACGAAAACGCGGGCTGGGTGCGCTACGACCCCACGCCACCGAATCTTCGCACCCGAGAGGACATTCCAGCCAGCCTCGCGAGCCAGATTGCGGATATCGCCAGCACGCTCGAATTGTGGTGGTACCAGCGAGTGGTCGACTTCGACACCTCGGACCAGGTGCAGATGGTTCGCTCGACCTGGCTCGCCTGGCGATCCATTCGCGACGCATCTTCGACTTCCAGCCCTTTCGAATTGAAACGCAATCAGTCCGGAAACCTCGAACTCAACGTCAGCATCGAAATGATTTTGCTCGTCGCGCTGCTCGGCGCGCTCCTCTTCGCCCTTTCGCGCGCTCGCAAATCCCGAACCGCGCAGCGCAATGAAATTCCGAGCAGTTATGCCAAAGCCCTCGCGCTGTTGCGCCGGCGCGGACTGCCCCGCGCTCCCTCGACCACTGCTCGCGACTACGCGAAACAAGTGGAGCTGCGGGTCCCGCTCCCGGCCTCAGCGGCGTTCCGTGAGATCACGGAAGCCTACCTGGCGGAAAGATTCGGAGAGATCCGCGAAGCGGGGGACGACACCTTGGCACTCCTGGCGCTGCGGCGGGAGCTTCCGCGCAGGTTGAGTGTCCCGGGTTCCTGTCAGGCTGCAGAACAAGCCTCGGACTAGAGCGCCCCGTAAACTCGGTGGGTCTGAGGAATGACGCGAACGTCGGGGATCACCGCCTCGCAAGCGCGCATCAGGGGCAGCATTTGATCGGCGCCGGGGGAGTCGCGAACCCGGCCCATCGGCGTCACGGGCTGGAGGATCAGTGGCACGCTTGGATCGATGCTTCGGATTCGCTCAGCGACTTCTTCGAGTTCGCTCGTCTCGGTGGCCACGGTCACAACGACCTTTACGTAGACTTCACAGGCTTCGAGTGCGGTGGAGAGAAACTGCTCGTGCCGCTCGTGAAAGCTCGCTGCAGACGAAGCCGCGTCGGCATCTGCCCAGCGCACATCCTTGTCGAGCTTCCAATCCATCGAGACGACATCGACTCGGTCGCGAACTCGTTTCATGGCTTCGACCGCAAGACCATGGGTTTCGAGTAGCAGGCGTGGGGCTGTGCCCTCCACCAGACCGGCGATGGCGTCGACGGCATCGGCTTGCAACAACGGCTCGCCCCCCGTCACGCTCACGAAGCGATACTCCGGTGCGCGCAGGCGCTCGAATGCATTGGCAATGTCGTCGAGGGTTGCGGGGTTTTCGCCTTCGACGAACTCTTGGGAACCAGGGCTGGTTTCGAAGCGCCAGCGCTTGGCAGGCAGCCAGGTTCCGGGCGAATCGCACCAGCTGCAACGAAGATCGCATTCGCCCAGGCGCACAAATATCGTCGAAGATCCGACATACGGACCTTCGCCCTGAGCCGATGCAAAGATCTCGACGAGATTCAGTTCCACGAGCGCATTCCTAGACCTTGCGGTCGTTTCCTGCAGGCGCAATCAGCGTTCGAGCAGGCTTCGTCCCATCACGATTTCCCCGATCACTTCGTCCAGACGATCGGGCTGCGCCACGCGATCCTCGAGTAAAAAGCGCGCTACGTGATCGTGATCGTGTTCGGCGAGCGAGGTGACCCACCCCAGTTTTTCGCCCAAATGCTTGACCAGGCCACTGAAATCGAGGGTCCGCTTGCCAACCCCTTCGTCGCCAGTCAAGACGACCAGTTCGCTGCCTTCGCGCACCGCTAATGAAAGATCCGCATGATAACGCTCGCGCGCGATTCTCGCTGCGAGATTGAGATCGAGTTCTCCAGGAACTTCCAATATGACGACACCGTGACCGGCGAAGTGGACCAGGCGAAAATCGCGCCCCGCCACAAACTCAACCTCGGGCGGCGGCGGCGGAACGTCAACCGTCGCTGCTTCGCTGGCGAGATCGCTCGGGCGGCCGGCGAGCAACAATTCCAGATCCGCCTTGCGCGGGCCACTCTGCTTGGCGATTTCTCCGAGTCGCCACCACCAGACGCGACCCCAGCGCTCGTAATCGTGCTCGGTAAAGCGCCCGACCGCCAGGTCGACGAGTTTGTCGGAAAACCGGCTGCGGCGGGTGAAGGTGTCGATCAGCAGCGGCAACGATGTTCCCAGCCCAGGCACGACCCATACGTGGTCTTTCCCGATCGCCTCGCGCAAGCCTCCGAGATCTTCGGGTGGCCACTCGCCGTGGTCGATCCAGGTCAGACGACCCGAGTAGATTGCCGCCGCCTGAATGACGTCTCGCGCCGGCGAGGGTGCGAACCCGATCATGTAGATCGGCGTCTCCTCCCGCAGATCTGTGGCAGCACCGCGGAAGAAATTCATCAACTCGGCTTGGGAATACACCCAGATCTGTTCGACCAGGCGCATTTCCCGCGCCAGCAAGACCGCCGCGAGAACTGAGTCCCGATCGGCGTGGGCCACGATGGCGATTCGCCTTCGCACCGGCTTTGGCGCTTCGACCGGCTTTTCTTCAGGAGCGGCGTCGGTTGCTGTCCCAGCACTCTTCTCGGTCTGTCGAGACGCAGCCGCGTCGTCGCCCTCTTCACCTTCCTCGTCGTCGTACTTCAATTCGGCGGGTTCACCGATCGCCTCGGCTTCATCGGGCAATTCAGAGAGGGACTCTTCGAGAGAAACGTCCCCATCGAGTTCGTCTTCAGGATCGACAGCTTCGCTGAGCGCCGACCGAGAGGCTGTTCGCGAAGAGTCTTCCTGCTCGCTTTCGGACGGCTCGGCGCCGCCTCGACCGCGTCCTCCGCGCGAGCGTCGCCCGCGTCGTCGCGGGCGCCCGCCCTCTCCCTCGTCACCGCGGTCTTCTTCGGCGAGATCAAAGGAAGACATTTCTTCGAATCGCGGGCGACTCCGCGCAGACTTCTCGCCGCTGCCTCCCCCCGACTCGGCATCACCGGCAGAGGCAGAAGCAGATTCGCGGTCGGAGCCCCCTCTGGACTTCCGGCCCCGACGTCGCCCACGCCCTCGCGAGCTCGTGGGCTCTTCCGACCCATCAGCATTTTTGGCGTCGCGGCCCTTGATCTCGAGGCTCTGCGATTCATCATCGTTCGAGGCTTCACGGTCGTCTCGATCAGCACCATTGCCGCGATCGCGTCGCGAACGCTCGGAGCCCGCCCCGCCCCGCGAACGACGTCCGCGAGGACTGGAGAGCGGCACGGCTTCTCCCGACCCGCAGATCGAGACATTGAGGCCTCGGTCCCGGGCATTGCCGCGAATTTCGATCAGATCGTGAGACAGATTGAGCAACGGAAGCACGCGGGCGACACCGGGAGCGAATTCCTTTGCAATCAAGGCTAGACGGAACAAATCGAGGCGAACCGGAGCGTCCGCCTGAGCCAGCACGACGGGTAGAGATGAACGCAATTCCAGCGCCGCATCGAGGATCACGCCCAGCGCTGCAAGACTCAGATTGCTGCGCGCCGCAGTCGCGACCGGACTGCTGTCGGGATTGACGCCGACGGAATCGATCACATCGAGGTCTTTGCCTCCGACGGGCCAGTACACCAACGAGCGCAGATCCAACGCTTCGGCGACCAGGGGCTGCAGGCGAGTCCGGATTCCTTCGTCACCCTCACGCGCCTTTCGATCGTTGAGTCGCTTGCGCAGATTGCCTTCGAGGGCGTCGAGCGCACCCGCCAGGCCATCGGCGGAAAGGCGCAGGCTTGAACGCGTCGGCAGCACGGTATTGAGCACCACACCAGATTCGTCGGCGCGCAGATCGGCGACTCGGCGCGCCATGATGACCAGTTCGACGCTGCGCTCGAAACCGCGGATCGCACCCCCGTGTTTCGAGGCCAGACCGCTCAGTGCATCGGCGGCCCGGTTGAACAACTCTCGGTCGGCCGGCCGGACCAGGTGATTGGCCACGGAACTGACCGGCACGACTCCCGGTACGCTCGCCGGCTCGGGATCAACGCTCACCGGAGAATCGGAAAGCGACGGCGCCGCCACCGCACGGACGCGGTAGGGCTTCGGGCCAACCAGAGCGAGACGCCTGCGCGCAGCCGTGTTCCACTGGGGCGCCACGACAATCAATTCCCCCGCGAAGTTGTCGGATTCGGCGAGTTTCGCAGCCACGATCAAGCCGCCCAGCAGCGCATCTCCCGCCGATCGCGGAGCAAAGCTGACCAGCACTTTGCCGCCGTTCTCCGGTTCACCGCTTCCGATCACGGCGTAGCTGGCGGGAACTTCGGAGCTGGTCGCCTCGGGTAGCACTTCTAGTGAGCGCAGCCCGAGCAATCCCAGCTCGAGGATTCGGCCGAACGACCGCTCGGCGTCGATCGCGACGTCGCTCGCGCCACCGCGGCGGCGCCTTGAAAACCTTCGCATCATGATATCTCCTCGGAACGCCATCGGTCGTTCGCGCGCATTGTGGGGCGAGACGTTCCCGACTGTTCCTGCTCAGTTTTTCATGTCCAGCGCATTCCGAAGCGCCGGACCATGTAACAGATCAATCCGCTCCCACGTCGACGACTGTCAACGTCAGTGCGGCCAACTCTACCAGTGACGCCGTTGCGTCGAGCACCAGGCATTGAAGTTCGCTGAAGAGGCGATCACTGCCTACGGCCACCGAGAGCTGATCCTTTTGTTTTGTGAAATCCAACATGATTCCGCCGAGGAGCTTGCGATCGATTCTCGCTTGTTTCAGAACCCGATTCCAACTCTCGAGCGGTACATCTATTTTTAGTTCCCGCAACTCCCGAAGATCTTCCGGAAGGTGGTCTCGCAGCAATGTAAGGGCGACGATGTCCTCGCTTTTGGACAACGCGATGTTCCAGAATCGACCCCTCGCGAGTAGCAAAGTCGCCTCCTATGATTCGGCCGAGGGAGTCGTCTCTCCCTCGTCCTCAGTCACCGGTTCCTCGACCCGCTTCAGGACCGAAGCCGTAAAGACTTCTGTCATGGCCCGGGCAGTCAGGTTTCCGGCGAGTTCCCCCGCGCGAAAATTCGCCGCAATGGCAAGATAATCTCGCGCGTCTTCTTCTCGCTCGGCCTTCAACGCCACGTAGGCGCTCGTTTCGAAGCGTGCTGCAACTTGAATTGCGTGGTCGCCCTCGAAGAGTGCCGCCGTCGCCGCGGCCAGGGATTCGTCCAGCGCGTCGCTGCGCGCCTTGCCCTTCTTGGAAACCACAGCGTCGATGGCCGTACCCAGTTGAGTCGACACTTCGGTGAGTCGGCTTGCGTCGGGAGGCCACGGTCCGATTTCTGAAGCGCGAACTCGGTCGGCAATGCGTTCGTCGACTTTTTGTGAGTCTTGTCCGCTGTGGTCACCCAGTGCGCGGCGGGTCAACTCAGCGAGACTTTCGTCGCTGGCACCGGCTTCGAGCTTCCGGCGCCACTCACTGAACGCGCGGGGAAAGGGGCGATCGGTCGGGTGGATCTTTGCGATGCGACGAATTTCTCCCCGCGCGACGGTTTGATCGACCTTGACGGCACCCCCCGACCCGGCGTGGGCTGCGTCGGTCAGTTTGCGCAAAAACTTTCGGGTCTTGCTGCGCCCAACGTTGTAGACCTCGAATTCGACGATGCCGCGTCGTTCGTCGAGTTGAACTTGAAATAGCCGCGCTCCTCCGGTCGGGTTTGCTTCGACCAGGAACAACAAGCAGGTTCCGCGCGAATCCACAGGAGTCATGTAGGACTCCGCAAACTCGTCCGCGATCTCACTCAAGCGAGCGACCACCGGTATTGCCGCCGGGGCGTCGGCAACCTCGAGTCCACTCGTTCGCATGCGGTGCAGCGCCTTGCGCAACAATTTCTTGCCGGGCTTCGGGAGTTGTCCGACGTCGATCGACTGGACCCGTTCGACCCCGCGATCGTCCTCGCACCACGCAAGCAAGAGATCTTCGCCGGCCTCGGGCTCGTGGGTGAGCAACCAAGCGAGCACCTGTTGGCTGCCGTCGTCAGTCAGTGTCGCCAACAACTGCGTGGGATCACCGTTCGCGGGCCGAATCAGATCGGCCTGTTCAGGCAAGGCGGCAGCAGCTTGCTCGAGCGCCTCGGGGAGACTCATCGACTGGAACCCTCTTCATGCGACGCCATCTCGGCGATTTGCTCCAAAAATCTCACAGGGCTTCACACACTTCCTTACCAACATTTTGCGTTGATACACCCTGAACTCGTCACTACGCGCGCATCAGCACATGCGCACCATCTTCATCAGGGTGGAGACCACACTCCGTGCGGTCACAGCGGTTTCTGGAAACAATGACGGCCCCGGCGAAACCGGGGGAGCAGGCACTACCCCTGGCTCCCCCCCATGGGCCAACGACCCTACGATATCTCAACCGCGCGGAAGCTTCCTCCGCCTGGGCAGCATTTTCGCGCCTCGGAGGCGGTTCATTTCGATCTCAAGGGTCTGGGCCGCCGTGTTTGTGGGGATTGTCCTCCCCAAGCAGCCCCCGGGTCGGTGTCAATCAGTGTCGGGCGTGGACCCGACGAGTTTCGCGTGAGTCGCGATGGCAAAGCGGTCCGTCATGCCTGCGACGTAGTCCGCGACCAGCCGGGCGTGGTCTCCGTCGCGACAACCCGCTTGCATCCTTTCGGGCAGCAGCGATAAATCGTTTCGGTGCGCCTCGAACAGGCCGGTGAGAACTTTGGTCGCCCGGTCGGCCATACGTCGCACGCGGGGGTGAAAGTAGAAATGCTTCCGCAAAAACTCTTTGAGTTCGCGTTTGCCCGTGTAGACCCGGTCGGAATAGCCCACCAGCAGCGCCTCACTTTGGCGAGCCTCTTCGGCGCAAAGCGGGCGTTCCTGGGCCAGACGCTCTGCGCTGCTGTCGATGGCGTCGGTGACCAGCATGTCGATCAAAGCCATGATGATCTGCCGCGGCTCAATCACGACCTTGCCCTGCCAGCGCGATTCGGCAATGTGGCGGGCCTCGCGCCAAATCCAGACTTCCTCGAGCATCTCGAGATCGAGGATTCCCGAGCTCAATCCGTCGTCGAGGTCGTGGTTCGAATACGCGATCTCGTCCGCGAGATTTGCAACCTGGGACTCGAGGTAGCGCTGATTCTCGAGTTTGGGCGTCGGAACCGGATGCGGCCAATGGCAACCGTGCTTGAGCAAGCCTTCCCGGGTTTCGTGGGTGAGATTCAAACCTACAAACCCGGGATAGCGATACTCGAGCCAATCGACGACCCGCAGGGTCTGGCGATTGTGATCAAAACCTCCGTCGTCGCTCATCAACTCGTTGAGAACGCGCTCACCCGCGTGGGCGAAGGGCGTGTGGCCCAGGTCGTGGGCGAGTGCCACGGCTTCGGCCAGATCTTCGTTGAGGTAGAGCGTTCGGGCGAGAGTGCGCGCGATCTGGGCGTTTTCGATCGTGTGCGTGAGTCGATTGCGATAGTGATCGCCCTCGTGGTAGACGAATACCTGTGTCTTGTACTCGAGCCGCCGGAATGCCCGGCAATGGACGACCCGGTCGCGGTCCCGCTGAAATACCGTGCGGTATCGATGTTCGGGTTCCGAGTGGATGCGACCGCGGGACTCACCGCTCTTGACCGCGTACGCGGCCAGCGACTCCGTCTCCTGCTTTTCAGCCAGCTCCCTCGACTGCATCGACTGCACCGTCATTCTCCGTTGTTCTCCGCGCGAAGAATCTCGCGCAACTTGTCGCGACTGGCTTGATCGATCTGGTCCAGGTCTTGATCCAGATCACCGTCCCACTCCGCATCGATCGATGCTTCCGGCGCAGAGACACTTGCGGGTTGGCGCGCCGAACCATCACCGAGAGGTCGGCCACCGAGCAGAGCGGTCAGCGCCACCGCGGCGATCGCCAACCCCACGACAATCGCGATCCAGGGCTTGCTCGATTTTGTTTTTCGCTTGCGCTTTGCAGCCACCGGATCCGCTTTCGATTCGCAGGGTGGGACCCCAGGGTAGGTGTTTTCAGAGTAGAGCTGGGGTCTCGCAGTGTCAAACGATGGTGAATGGTTTGGTGGTTAGCTGTGTAGGCGGGTGTGGGGGGATGGGGTGAGGAGGATTTGGGCCTCTTGGATGGCCAGTTCGGTGAGTCGTATTCGGACTTGGGGTTCGGGTTCGACTTGGCAGGCCAGTTCGACGTAAACCTGATGATGTCGGGCTTCTGATGCCAGTAGCTCTTTGTAGAAGGCTCGTAGATCTTCGTCGATGGGTGCTTCGGATAGCAGTTTCATGCGCTCACAGCTTCGGGCTTCGATGAGTGCACAGGTGAGCAGCAGGTCAGTCAGGCGGTGGGGTTCGCGTGGCCTGATCACGGCGTGCAGCTTGCCCGCGTAGGAGCTCGGCTTCTGTCGCTCGAAGCGGATGCCTCGTCGCTCGAGCAGAGTGAGAAGTTGTTGGAAGTGAGTGAGCTCTTCTTGCGCGAGCTCGGCGAGCGGTTGCTGGAGATATCCCTGGTCTGGATAGCTGAACAACAGACGCAGGGCTCCCCCCGCGGCCTTCTTTTCGCAGTGGGCGTGATCGAGCAGCACCTCGTCGAGGTTTCGAACCGCACGCTCGACCCATTCTGCTCGCGTATCTTCAGCCAAACTCAGCATCGGCGCCGAGTATAACCGGGAATATTGCTGTCGTTGTCAGGCCTCTGATCCCGCTGCGTTTCGGGCTAGAGTTAGGGTATGAATACTCGTCGGGTGGGTGCCAGCGGTCTCGAGGTCAGCGAGTTTGCCCTGGGCAGCTGGCTCAACTTTGGATCTTCGGCGGACGCCGCCGACACGATCAAAGTGATCGAACACGCCTATGACCTCGGTATCAACTTCTTCGATACCGCGGACGTCTACTCGAACGGACGGGCCGAAGAAGTACTCGGCCGCACCCTGCGGCCGATCCCACGGCACCAGCTCGTGATCGCCACCAAATGTTTCTTCCCCATGTCGGATCGCCCCAACGACCGGGGACTGTCTCGCAAACACATATTCGAAAGTGTCGACGCATCGCTCAATCGGCTCGAGATGGACTACATCGACATCCACCAATGTCACAGATTCGATACCGAGACCCCGATCGCCGAAACCGTGCGTGCCTACGACGACCTGATTCGCATGGGCAAGGTGCTGTATTGGGGCGTCTCGGAGTGGAGCGCTGAACAAATCGCGCTGGCCTGTGAGGTTGCCGATCAAATGGGAGCATGCCGGCCGATCTCCAATCAGCCCGGCTATTCGATCATGCGCCGCAGCCTCGAACAGACCGTCTTGCCCGAATGCAAGCGTCTGGGAATTGGGCAGTTCGTATTCAGTCCCCTCGGCCAGGGTGTTCTCACCGGAAAATATTGCGGCGGTGCAATGCCCGAAGGCAGCCGTGCAACCGATGCCGGAAGCAGCCGCTTCATGGGGCGCTATCTAGCGGCAGAAGAACTCGACAAGGTCGAATCTCTGATTCCGCTTGCAGAAGATCTGGGCATCACCCTGCCCCAACTGGCGCTGGCCTGGTGCCTGCGCGAAAGCGGGCTCGCGAGCGTGATCCTCGGGGCCACGAAGCCCGAGCAACTCGACGAAAACTGCAAGGCATCGGACATCACCTTGCCACCGGAGGTACTCGAGCGTATCGAGCAAATCTTTCCGGTCCAGCTGGACGACTCGCCTGATTCAGACTGACAAGCTTCAGGGCGCGGGCGCCGCTTTTGGAATCGTTCTCCGGGACAACACGCGCGCAAGCGAGCTAGCTGAGAACGAGAGTGGCCGTTCCGAACGCAAGCTCTCGCGATAATCGCGGATCGCAAGGCTACCCATCTGCGAATTCGACTTGTGCCAACTGAGGGTGACGGTGCTTTCACCTGCCCGAACGATCGGCCCCTGCCATTTCTGGCTGCTCGCCAGTTTCATCGCTGCGCGAAACAGAGCTGCCGAGCTGTCGGCGAGCGCGGCGCTTCCCACGACGGTTCCACTCGGTACTGCATAGAGCGCCGCCAGGCTGGGCGCACTGAATCCCCCGCCCTGCCGTAGGCGGCGACCGAAGCGTCGCACCGAATGGGTGGTTCTGGTCATCACGGAGTCCTGGGTTGCGACGTGGCCGGAGAACCCGAGTGCGTGTCCGAGTTCGTGCAGCGCCGCTCCGACAAATTCGTCTTCCGTAAGCTTTACTTCGCGTCCCAGCATGTCGGTTTTGCTGGTTCTGAGATAAACCCTCGCACGGAGCAGACGCGCGGGGAGTGGTCTGTCCATTTCAGCTGCGGCCTCCCAACCCGAATCAAGACCACAATCACTTACTGCGAAGCCAGTGCCGATTGACAGCGTCTCGGAAAACCCAGCGTTCGGGGGTAGTGCGAGGCTGATCTTGATCATGGCCGCGTCTTCGGGAACCTCTTCAAAGCGAATCCCGAGTCCAGCGTTTGCCCAGCCTTCGAGCGCTAGCCGAATTGCCGACTGTTCGAGGGCAGTCGCGTCGGCCGGAAGCGAGACCGAGATTGTCGAGCGCCTGGGGAAGTGACATAGAAACAACAGCGCCGAGTTGCCGCGCGGAATGAAATACGGGGTGGTGTCGCCCAGCCGTTGCGTAGGGCTGTCCAACAACCCCGGATGGCGCTCTGCAAGCGACGCGACATCCCACTGACCGGCCAACGGCACACATCCTGTCACCATCGGGAGCAGCGAAAGGATCATCCAGAATCGATAAGACATGGGCTCCGACGAACCTGCGGGGGACTCGAGCCTACTCGCGGTCGAGCCCCAGAATGCTGAGGAAAAAACTCGAATAGATCGTTTGAATCCCGAGCATGATGAGTACGCCTCCTGGCACGACTTGCCGCATGGTTTCGCGCGGGTCGAGTCCGCCAAATCCAACTGCGCGCCAGCCCTCTACCGCCATCCACAACATGCCGAACCCGATGAGGGCACTCACTGCCCCCGCGATGACTCCGGTTTCGAGCCGCACGTAGTTGAAGATCCAACTGAAATACGCCGGGGCAGGATGGAACCCTTCGGTGACTGCGAAAGCCTTGGTGAACATGGCAAAGACGATCAGTTGATATCCCAGCAGACAAAGCATCGTGGCGGCGTACATGGTCTGGATGTCGAATTCGATGCCGCCGATGGTCACGCTGCTGTTGACCAGGATGGCGGAGATCGCCAGGCCGACGACGAACATCACGACTCCTGGAATAAGGAACAGCCAACGCGGGCTGAAGAGCAGCATGAAGCGAAGATGACGCCAGCCATCGCGCCAGGTGCGCAGATGAGGACTGCCACTGCGTCCGTCGGGGTAGAGCACGGTCGGGACTTCTGTCATCGCCAGCCCCAGCAAGGTACTCTTGATCACCATTTCACTGGCAAACTCCATCCCCGTACTGCGGAGCTTCATCTTCTCGAAGGCATCCCTGCGAATGCCGCGCAGACCACAGTGAAAGTCCTTCACCTTCGAGCGAAAGAACATCCTGCCGATTGCGCTGAGGATGGGATTGCCTACCCAGCGGTGTAGCTTGGGCATTGCCCCGGGCATGATGCCGCCCAGGAACCTGTTGCCCATGACGAGATCATTGCCGGCGCGCAGCTCGCGCATGAAGTCGTGTAGCTGAGAAAAGTCGTAGCTGTCATCAGCGTCGCCCATGATGACGTAGCGGCCCTGGGCCGCTTCGATTCCCCCGCGCAGCGCACTGCCATATCCCCGGCGCGGAACGTCCACCACCCGCGCACCGGATTCGCGTGCGATTTGCTGAGAGCCGTCTTCGCTTCCGTTGTCTGCGACGATGATTTCGCCGCTGACACCCGAATCAGCGAAATAGGATCGGATCTTTTCAATACAGATCGCGAGGGTCTCGGCCTCGTTCAGGCAAGGCAAGACGACCGACAGCTCGATGGCGTCGGATTGGGAATCAGAGCCACGTTCCATCCGGTTTTGATCCGGGATTTGTTCCTCGGGCTCTCTTTCTACTGGCAATCGCGAAACCTCTTGGGAGTCGCCAGGTATTCTAGCAGCCCGTTGAAGAACCCTGACCGAGCCAGGTGCGGTCATTCGCCCCGAGATCAAGGCGCGGAATCGTGGGCGTAGCCGCAGCTACGGCCGCGGTTTCGCAACGCAGAGATCGGGATGAAGGGCCGTGCCTGGCGACCGAAGGGTTTTTCAACGGGCTGCTAGCCTTGATCGTACAATTTCACGATCGTGACGCTTCCCTTGGGAGCGACGGCGAGGCACAGATCACACAACACGCACTCGTCCAAATTCGCCTCGACAATCTCCACTCCCTTGTCGCTGGCCTTGAAGATGTCGACCGAGCACGATTCTTCGAGTTTCTTCGCGATTTCGACGTCTCGCGCCACTTCGTCGCTGACTTGGACGTCGATAAAGAGTCCGGGCATTTTGCTGTACCTCTTTCTTTCGTTCCGCTGTTTACTGCTGCTGATTCGTCGTCACTGCGCTGGCGTCCGGAGTTGATTACCGGGCGGCGAGCCGCTGCTTGATGAGCACCGGGATCTCTTCGATGCGTTCCGCAACCGAGATACCGGCCTTCTCCATGCGTTCGATCTTGTCCGCAGTGGTGTCTTCCTTGCCTTCGACGATCGTGCCGGCGTGGCCGAAGCGCATGCCCTTCATCTCGTCCATGAAGCGGCCCGCCATGAACGCCACGATCGGAAGTCTCGAATTGTTTTCCTGGACCCAATCTGCGAGTTCGGCTTCCATGCGTCCGCCGGGTTCGCTGTAGATGGCGATCGCCTCGGTGTCCGGGTCGGCTTCATAAAACGGCATCAGCTCCGTATAGGTCGTTCCGACAATCGCGTCTCCACCGATGGATACACAGGTGCTCTGTCCGAGCCCCGCCGCGGTAAGGGTCGAAGCAATCTCGGTCGTCATGCCACCCGAGCGCGACATCACACCGATGCTGCCCTTGCTGTAGGCCTGCCGCGTATTTGCGGCTGGGCCGCCAACCCCGCCCATCTTCGCTTCCCCCGGCGAGATCACGCCGAGGCAGTTGGGACCGATGATGCGCGCACCCCTCAGTTTTGCGAGTTCGACCATCTGGGCCACTTCTCTGCGCGGAATATTCTCCGTCACGATCACGATGGTCTTGATGCCGTTTTCGAGCGCTTCGAATACCGCGTCCCTGGCAAACTTGGGTGGCACCGAAACGATCGAGCCATCGGGCTGACCTTCTTTTTCCACCACATCGCGCACACAGTCATAAACGGGTACGCCGTAGATGTTGCGCCCCGCCCTGCCCGGTGTCACACCGCCGATGATCTTCGCACCGTAGTCGAGATTTTCTCGAGTCAGGCTGACCGCCTCTCGTCCCGTGATGCCCTGAATGATGAACGACGTGTCTTTGTTGATCAGAATGGACATCTGCTCAGCTCCCCGCCTGTAGTTTGGCTACGGCTCGACCGGCCGCGTCGTACATGGAAACAGCGCGATCACAATAGTCGACACCGTACTTCTTCAAGATCTTGAACCCCTCGTCCTCCCAGGCACCCGGGATCCGAAATATCGCGATGGCCTCCGCGGGGTCGCGGCCGGCTTCAAGGCAACCGGCAATCACGCCCCGGGCCACGATGTCTACGCGGGTATTCGAAACCACGTTCATCATGACGGCGATCTTCTCGACACCGGGCTTCGAGAGAATCAATTGGGTCAAATTCTTGACCTTGCTCATGGAGGGGTTGCCTCCGATCTCGCAATAGTTCGCGGGTTTTCCTCCGTGCTTGCGCACGGCGTCGAACAGGGTCAGCGAACCGCCACCGGCGCCGATGATCAGCCCCAGGTTTCCGTCGAATTCGACCACGTTCCCCGCCACCCCGCGATGATCGACCGCATTGATTCGGGCCCCGGCAATTTCGAACTCGGTCGGGGGCCGTGCCTGACGAGTTTCGTCGTCACCGATGCCGAGATCTTTCAGCAGCGCCTTGTGATTGCCTCGCGCCTCTGCCTCCATGTCGATGTGACCGTCCAGAACGGCGAAGCTTCCGTCTTCGAGCCGGGCCAACGGGTTGATCTCGGCGAGGGTCAGATCGTAGTCGAGAAACATTTGCATCAGCTCATGCACGATCGGGGTGAGCTTGTTGAGATCGGACCCCGTCACGCCGGTCGCGCCAATGGCTTCCTTCGCAACCCTGGGCGTGATCGGGAACAGGCTCGAAAAATGAGTCTTCGAAACGTGCTCGGGATGCTTGATCGCCACTTCTTCGATGTCGATCCCACCCATATCACTGAAGATCACGACTGGACTCTTGGTGCGGCCATCCCAGGTGACCGCGACAAAGAACTCTTGCGCAATCTTGCTCTTGGCTTCAACGAGAACCGAGCGCGCCGTTTCGCCGTTGATTTCGATCGGCAAGATGGCTTCGTAGTGGTCCGCGGCTTCGTCGGGGGTGTCGGCAAACTTCACCGCCCCGGCCTTCATGCGACCGCCGGAGAGCACCTGGCTCTTCAACACGACAGCTCCACCGATCTCGGCGGCCTTTTCGCGCGCCTCGTCTTTGCTGTTGACCACAAACCGGGGACCCAGGGGGAGACCCCGACGGGCAAATAGTTCTTTAGATTCGTACTCGTAGAAGCGCATGAAGAGACCTCTTGCTGCTCGGGGTGGGGTCGAAAGAGGTGGCACGTTATGGGTTTTGATCGGGGTTTTCAACCAAGGAGCTGTGAATCGGCCCCAGACTGCCGGAGGCTCGATCTAATCGATTGCTGCTGCAGGAAGAGGCTCGAACCGGCGCGGCTTCATGTCACATCGCACGAGACAGATTGCAAGCATGTAGATAGAAGGACATTGCGCGTTCCGCGTGGCGGCGGGGCATCAAAGCAGTCTCGTTGACAGGTTCGTCAATGGATTCGGAGACGTGTTATCCCCAACGGGAAGGGATACCACCGGCTCTGAGCAGGCCTCGACAGTCCGTAAGTGGTTGAAAGTATTGGAACTGCAATTCAACACTTCGTGCTGATGTGTACCGAATTTTGGGTCACGTGTGTACCTGTTTTCCGTTACTGATCACTAGCGATGCGCTCGAATCGTAACCTCCAGACCTCCACAGGAGTCGGCCTACGTCGCGGACTTCTTTGAAATGGTAGAAAGCTCCGGCTGCCGCCACGTGGACAACGAGTTCGGCGTCCTCTCGCGCAGTCCGAAGGCGCGCTCGACCCGCATCTCGACCCCGGAGTCGCTGCCTGGGCGTTCGTCGCCATGCAGAACAGTTGTCGTGTGCTCGGGCTCGAAGACCCGAGCCGCGCATCCCGCGCGGCGCTCATTGAAACCCTGGTTCGCCTTAACCCGGCCGCTGCGGCTGCGATGTTTTGAAACTAGGAGTGGACGGTCTTCGTCAGGAACTCGAGCATCCGGCGCGCTTGATCGTCGCGCACGAAATCCCGATCGACGAGTGCCCGGCCCGCCTGGGCCGTGTTGGAAGCCTGCTCCGGGCTGTTGCGGATCTTCTCAATGACTTCGACGAGGGCATCGGGGTCCTCGGGCTCGATCGTAAACCCCGCCTGGTTGAGGTCGAGCAGCTCACGACATTCCCCCTTCGGAGCCGCGAGTACGACCGGGCGTTCCTGGGCCATGTATTCGAAGATCTTCGATGGAATGACGGTCTCGAAGACCGCGAGATCGCGCAACATCGCAAGCATGACATCACATGAAGCGATCCATGTCGGAATCTCCGTGTGCGGCCGCAAACCCAGCATGCGGACGTTCTCGAGGCCTCGCTTCTCGATTTCGCAGCGGAGTCGTTCCCGGTCCGCGCCGTCGCCGATCAGCACGAATACGATATTCGGCTCGTATCTCATCTTCTCGGCAGCGTCTAGAATCGTCATCAAACCGTGGGCCATTCCGAGGGTTCCGATGTAGGCGACGACGAATTTGTCCGCAAGATTGTGAAATTCAAGCAGTTCTTCATCCTTGGGAAGGGGATGGAAGAGTGCGAGGTCGACCCCGTTGTATACGAGCTCGATCTGGGAACGACTTACGCCCCGACCGACGACGTGGTCGATGAACGCACGGGTGTTGACCACGATGGCATCGGCGCGGCGGTAGAGCCGTGTCTCGATCCACTCCAGAAATCTG
>JADFNE010000072.1 GCA_022563535.1 Myxococcales bacterium | reverse complement strand
TGTGCGGCGCCGTCGTGCCATTGAATTCCGCAAGAGCGGAAACCGAATCTTCGGAAAAGTGGACGGGATACTACCTTCAGGCCGGGATCGTGGGCGGTCTACCCGACGCCCGCCAGGGCAATGTCGACTTCGGACCCGGTGTTGGCTTGTCGCTGACTGCCGGAGTTCGACACAACGCCTACATCGCAGGCGAGTTGGATTTCAGCCACGTCTGGTTGTCCCGCACCCACGACTTCACCAATCTCAAGGGCACCGATCCCAGCGAAACGGACGACTCCAAGAATTTGAGGTCCTACGAGATCAGCTTCAATCTAAAGGGATACCCGCTGAGCTATTTCGAGGTTTCGCTATTACCCGATTGGGTTGAGCCCTATCTGCGGTTTGGCGTCGGTTTCGGAGGTGTCGACGTGGGCGGAAGAAGCGAGAACCGCTTTTTGATTCGAGTCGGCGGCGGCGTGGACCTGTTGATCTTCGATCCGTTCGGTCTCTTCGTGGACGTGGGCTATGGGTTCCACACCAAGACGGTGATCGAGAACGAGGTTGCGATTCTGGATGGTCAAGATCAGATTCGTGTGGGTGCCTTGATTCGTTTCTAGCTTCTCATCTGCTTTGTCGTACTTCTCGTCGAGTTCGACACTGCGGCACTCGCACTTCGCAGTCTGACGAGATATACCGGTGTTCGGCTGAGTCCGGCCGTTTCTGGAGAATCCTGCGATGAGCGATTTGCCCCGTCTCCCGTATGGCCGTCAATCGATCGACGAGCGTGACATCGAGGCGGTGACCGAAGTGCTGCGGGGGGACTGGCTGACGACCGGCCCCAAGGTCCAGGAATTCGAGAACGCACTCGCAGAGCTGACGGGCGTGCCCCGAGCAGTCGTCGTAAATTCGGGCAGCGCGGCGTTGCACGTCGCCTACTTCGCGGCGGGTCTTGGTCCGGGTGCCGAAATCGTGACCTCACCCCTGACTTTTGTATCGACGGCGAGCTGCGCCTTGCATCTCGGCGCCAAGGTTCGCTTCGCAGACGTCGATCCGAGCACGGGTAATCTGGATCCCGCGGCCGTCGATGCGGTGATGGGACCGGACTGCAAGTTGATCGTGCCGGTCGACTACGCCGGGCATCCGGCAGACTACGCAGCCATGCGTGCAATTTCCGAACGCCGAGGTGTCGCGATCGTCTCCGACGGGGCTCATTCGTTGGGCGCCCGACGCGAGGGCCGTTCGGTCGCCCAACTCGCCGATGCCACGGCCACCAGCTTCCATCCGGTCAAGGGAGTGACGACCGCTGAAGGCGGTGCCGTGTTTACCGCTCGTGAGGACTGGGCCGAGCGCGCAGAACGGTTCCGTAACCACGGAATCGAGCGCGTTCCGGTGCGGCACCGCAAGACGGGCGGCAGTGGCTACTACGAAGTTCAGGATCTGGGGTTGAATTACCGCCTGCCGGATGTGTTGTGTGCCCTGGGGCTGAGTCAGTTGCGCAGACTCGACGAGTTCCTCGCCCGCCGGCGAGAGATTGCGGCGCAGTATTCGAGCGCTTTCGCGGGTATCGACGGGCTCGAATTGCCCACCACCGAAGTCGGGGTAGAGCCCAGCTGGCACCTCTATGTGATCCGCGTTCGCGAGGCAAAGCGACGTGATCCACTCTTCGATCGCCTGCGCGCCGAAGGCTTGGGGGTTCAGGTCCACTATCGCCCGGTTCACCTGCATCCGCTGTTCGAAGACCTGGGTTTTACCCCGGGAAGTTGTCCTGTTGCAGAGGACTATGCGGCCCGGGCGATTTCGCTTCCGATTTTTCCGGCCATGGGAGACGACGATCTCGAACGCGTGATCGAAATACTGGATCGCAGTGTTCGGGACCTGCTTGTGTGATCGCCCCGCTTCCGTGACACTTCCCATCTCAGTGAGTTGTCCCAAGCTCAGCAGAACGAGGAGAGTTCATGAATACCGACCACTGCCTGGTCGAACGCGACGGGCCGATCTTGACCGTGACTTTGAACCGGCCCGAAGCAAAGAACGCACTCAGCCCCGGGATGCTGGTAGGGATGTACCAGGCCTGGCGCCTGCTCGATTCCGACGACGAGCTGAGGGTCGCCATCCTGACGGGGCGGGGCGACGTATTTTGCGCGGGGGCCGACCTCAAAGCCATGGGCTCCGATCAAGTCGACGAAGAGTTTCAGGAACTCATGAAAGAGGTCCCTGACCTGCACTGGCAGGCGTTGCTTCGCCACAACCGTCCGATGAAACCGTTGATCGCCGCGGTAGAAGGGTTTGCAGTCGCCGGAGGTACGGAGATTCTTCAGGGTACCGATATCCGCGTGGCTGCCGAAGACGCGACCTTTGGCATTACCGAAGCCAAGCGCGGTCTATTTCCCCTGGGCGGCTCGAGTGTTCGACTGCGGCGACAGATCCCCTATACGATCGCGGCCGAGCTACTGCTGACCGGTCGGCACATGTCGGCTCAGGAGGCCCTCAACTGTGGACTCGTGGGTCGCTTGGTTCCAAGGGGCCAGGCACTCGCGGAAGCCACGCGGGTGGCCGAGGAGGTCTGCGAGACCGCGCCTCTTTCGATCAAGGCGCTGATGAAGATGCTGCGTGAGGTCGATGAAAGTTTCAGTGAGGCCAGCGCTCTCGAGCGCGAACTCGAGATTGGTATGCCGGTGTTCGCGACCAAGGATGCCCGGGAGGGGCCGCGCGCTTTTGCTGAAAAACGCAAGCCGGTTTTTCGCGGCGAGTGATGGGCATAGCCCGTGGCCGCAATGGGCTTGCTAGTCGATGTCCAGTGAAAGGACCAGGATCGCCCGGCCGTGGATGCGCCCGGTAAGCGTGGAAAAGAAGTCCGTGACGCGCATGATCCAGCCGTACTTCTTGTGCAGGGCCGCGTAGGCGAGGTCTTGTTCAGCTTGTGAATCGGCGAGTCGGCCGGTTCCTGTGCACCACTCTCCGCGCACCTTGCCCCGCATATCGCAGCGGGCCACGCGAATTTTTGGGTCGCGACTCAGACGTTTGACCTTGAAGGCTTTGGCTTCGGTAAAGACGACGAGTTTGTCGCCGAGGGGGGCGCACCAGACGGGAGTCTTGACCCCGTTTCCATCGCGCTTGAAGGTTTCGAGGTTGATATAGGTGGAGTCGGCGCAGTCTTGTCGGGACATGGATCGAAGGTAGCGAAGGCTAGCGGCAGGGCCCACGGCGATCGAAGGGTTCCTCGACGGGCTGCTAGTATTGCCCGCATACGCGCCGGCAAACCCATGTCATAGGAGCGAACATGATCGATCTGTATACGTCCCCCACCCCGAACGGATGGAAGGCTTCCATCACCCTGGAAGAACTCGCAATCCCCTACGACGTCAAGACGATCGATCTGATGGAAGGCGATCAGAAAAAACCCGAGTTCCTGGCGCTCAATCCGAACGGCCGCATCCCGGTCATTGTCGATCGCGGAGAAGGAGACTTCGCCGTCTTCGAGTCGGGCGCCATCATGATCTACCTCGCCGAGAAGGCGGGGGACTTGCTCCCGAGCGACGCCAAAGGTCGTTCCCAGGTGATCCAATGGTTGATGTTTCAAATGGGGGGAATTGGGCCGATGATGGGGCAGGCCAATGTCTTCTTTCGGTACTTCCCCGAAAAGATTCAAGCCGCGATCGATCGCTATCAAAATGAATCACGTCGCCTGTTCGAAGTGTTGAACAGTCGCCTGGTCGACCATCAATGGCTCGCCGGGGACTACTCCATCGCGGACATCGCCAACTGGTCCTGGGTGCGAATCCATGGTTGGTCGGGTGTCTCGGTAGAGGGTCTCGACGGTCTCTCGCGCTGGATGGGGGAGATGAGCGAACGGCCCGCTTGCCAGCGTGGTATCGACGTGCCCACTCCTCAACTCGACCGGGAGAGCAGCGCGGAGGATGCCGAGGAGTACGCGAAGAAAGCTCGCAAGATCCTTCAGACCTAGGGAGACACGTTGATGGCTGAACCCGATGTGACGCGAGGGCGCGGCGGGCTTTCGAATCGCGCAGCCCTGATCGCGGTTGCAACCGCATTCATCGTCGGCGGGATGGCATCTCTGGCACTGCGCCCGGTTGACCGAGTGAAACGTGTTCAGGCCTCTGAAATTGCGGTCTCCAATGTGCGGTGGAAGCTCCCGATTGCGTTCGGCACGCAACTCCCGGCCCTGGGAGACAATGCGCTCTTCATTTCCGAAAGGGTCGCGGCGACGAGCGCCGGCTCATTGCTGCTGGATGTTTACGAACCTGGGGCGGTGGTGCCTCCGTTCAGCATCGTCGAAGCCGTCAAAGAGGGAAAGGTCGAGGCGGGTTATACCTGGTTGGGTTACGACCAGGGGATCATTCCCGCCTCGGTTCTGTTCGGCGCGGTTCCCTTCGGCATGGAGCCCTGGGAGTACGCGGCCTGGTGGTACTACGGTGGCGGCCGGAAGCTGGGCGAAGACATCTATCGGCCACTCAACATTCTGCCCATTTTTTGCGGCTTGATCGGACCGGAGTCCGCCGGCTGGTTTCGCGAAGAGATTCGATCCCTCGAAGATCTCCGCGGGCTGAAGATTCGCTTTGCGGGTCTCGGCGGCATGGTGATGCAGGAACTCGGCGCCTCGGTCACGATGCTGCCGGGTGGGGAGATATTTCAGGCCCTGGAGAAGGGAGCGATCGACGCCACCGAGTTTTCGATGCCCGCGATCGACGAGCGCCTCGGTTTTGATCGCGTCGTGCCCTACAACTATTTTCCGGGTTGGCATCAGCCCTTCAGCGCCTTTCATCTTGTCGTCAATATTGAGAGTTGGGAGAGCCTCGCGAAGAGTCAGCAGGCGGCGTTGCAAACCAGCTGCACTGCGGGGGTGATCAACAGCCTGGCCAAGGGTGAGGCGCTGCAGGGTGAAGTCATCGAGCGGTTTCGCGCCAACGGCGTAAAGATACGCAGCCTGTCAGAACCCATTCTGCGCGAGCTTTCCCGCACGACGGATCGCGTTCTGGAACTGCTGCGCAAGAAGAACCCAGATTTTGCCCGGGTACTCGATTCGCAGAGGGCATTCTCCAAGCGATACTCGAGTTGGAAACGTCTTGGCTTTCTGCCCAGGGATTTTTGACGCTGCGATGATTGAATCCGATGTCTGAACCTACCCTTGATCTGCACCGCGTCTTGCCCCAGACCCGGCTCTCGACTCGGATCGATCGACTGATCCGCAGTGTTGGCGACATGGTTTCGTGGGTGTGGCTCGTACTGCTGGCCACGATCGTTCTCAACGTGATCATGCGATACGTGTTTGGAGAGGGCCGCATCGAATTCGAAGAACTCCAGTGGCACCTCTATGCGGTCGGCTTTCTCTCAGGCCTGGCCTATTGCCTGGAATCCGACAACCATGTGCGCGTTGATTTCATTCGCACGCGTTTGAGCCTTCGCATGCAGGCCTGGGTGGAGCTGTATGGATTGTTGTTGCTGTTGTTTCCGTTCATCGCACTGATCCTCTACTACAGCCTGCCGTTCATCCAGTACTCATTTCTAGCAGGGGAGGTGTCCCAGGCCCCCGGTGGGCTCGGCTTTCGTTGGCTCATCAAGAGCGCTCTCTTTGTCGGGTTCGCGTTGTTGGCAGTCGCTGCATTCTCGAGGTTGTTGCGGGTATCAGCCTACTTGTTCGATGCGCCCGAGGCCCTGGGTCCGGCGGCTGCGCCAATCGATCAGGGCAAGGATCGTTAGGTTTTGGCGCTGAACGAAATCCTCGTCATTGCGATGTTCGTCCTGTTCGTCGTGCTGATCTTTACCGGTTATCCCGTGGCCTGGGTTCTCGGTGGACTCGCGGTTTTCTTCACAGCGATCTCCGTGATCGCAGAATCAGATTTCGGCATTCCGGTGGGCGCCGACTGGGCCTATGCGTCCCTGAGCGTGGATCGCATCTGGGATCTGATGAACAACTGGCTGCTGGTGGCGCTGCCCATGTTCATCTTCATGGGCTTGATGCTCGACCGCTCGGGTGTTGCGGCGGATTTGATGACCAACTTTGCCAGGCTCTTTGGCCGCGTGCGCGGAGGTTTGGCCGTCACGGTAACGCTGATCGGCGTGTTGTTGGCGGCATCGACCGGAATCATCGGTGCCTCGGTCGTACTGCTCGCCTTGCTCGGACTCCCCATCATGCTGCGCCAGGGTTACCAGCCCGAGCTTGCCGCGGGCACCGTAGCCGCGGTGGGAACCCTCGGGATATTGATCCCGCCCAGCATCATGTTGGTCATGATGGCGGATCGTCTGGCCATCTCGGTTGGCGATTTGTTTCTGGGAGCACTGATTCCGGGCGTCATGCTCGGCGCGCTCTACATCCTGTACATCTTGATCTACGCACAGCTGCGCCCCGAGGTCGCACCGCTCTCCGATGAGGCCGTGTCGATCGATTTCAAGCTTCTTCTGGGCATCGCGAAGGCGGTTGCTCCGGCCCTCGGCCTCATGCTTGCAGTGCTGGGGAGTATTTTCTTTGGGGTTGCGACGCCAACCGAGGCCTCGGGCGTTGGGGCGCTCGGCGCAGGTCTGCTCGCGCTCGGCAAGGGGCGGCTCGACCGCGGAGTGCTGCGCGAGGTTCTGCGCGACACCACCCGAACCACCGGCTTCATCTTTGCGATCTTGCTCACCGCGACGGCCTATTCGCTGGTGCTGCGCGGCCTCGGCGGTGACGTGTTGATCGCGTCCGCACTGCTGGGACTGCCGTTTGGTCCCGAGGGCATCGTGCTGACCATTCTCTTCTTTACCTTCCTGCTGGGCTTCTTCCTGGACTGGATCGAAATCACGTTGATCGTGCTGCCCCTGGTCGCACCCGTGGTGACAAACCTCGGTTTCGACCTGGTCTGGTTCACGGTCTTGTTCGCCGTCTGTCTCCAGACGTCATTTTTGACGCCGCCGGTCGGGTTTGCACTGTTCTACCTCAAGGGCGTGGCGCCCGAGGAAGTCACACTGACGACGATCTATCGCGGTGTCGTGCCCTTTATCTTCTTGCAGATCGTCGGCTTGTTGTTGATTTTTTACTGGCCCGAAATAGCACTATGGTTGCCACGCATGGCGTATGGGCCCTGATCTGGATCGACGTCATGCGATAGGGTTTCCCAAACCCATTTTTGACGAGGTACCCCGATGCGCGCTGTTCGCTGCTGCGAAAATCAGGCACGAGTTGTGGACATCGCCCGGCCGACGAGGGAAGAGGGCGTTCGCATCAAAGTGAAGTCGGCCGGGATCTGTGGCTCGGATCTTCATCTGATCGCGTTGGGGATGCCGCCTGGCCGCACCCTGGGTCACGAATTTGCCGGCGTGCTCGACGACGGACGAGCCGTGGCCGTCGAACCGCTCGTGCCGTGCGGAAGCTGTGACCTTTGTTGCGAGGGGCGCTTCAACCTGTGCCGCTCGGGTATTGACATCATCGTGGGCGTTGGAAGAGACGGTGGGATGACGGACGAAATCTGGCTTCCCGAACGATGCCTGGTTCCGCTCGATTCGAAACTCGCGGTCGAAGACGCCTGTCTCAGCGAACCTCTTGCAGTCGCGGTTCACGGAATTCGCGAAGGCGGTGTCACTGCTGGCGTTCGAGTCGCGGTGATCGGTGCGGGCTCGATCGGCTTGTGCGCTTTGGCTGCCGCGCGAGCCGAGGGTGCCGAAGTCTCGGTAGCGGCTCGCCATCCTCATCAGATTGAAGCAGCAGAACGACTCGGCGCGGTGGCATTGGAAGGCGAGTATGAATTCGTCGTCGATTGCGCGGGGACCGGGGATGCTCTCGCACAAGCGGTCAGTTTGTGTCGACCGGGCGGCACCCTCATTCTGCTCGCGAGCTACTGGCAGGGCATGGATCTACCCGGCGTGTCCCTATGTCTCAAGGAAATAAGGATCGTTCCCTCGAGCATGTACGCTCACCGCCACAACGAGAGCGATTTTGAGCGTGCGGTCCAGATCCTGGCCGGGCATTCGGAGGTTGCCGATACCTTGATCACCCACCGCATCCCGCTCGACGAAGCGACCCGGGCATTCGAAATTGCCGGGGATCGCCGAGCGGGCGCCATCAAGGTCGTGCTGGAGGTTTGATCCGCGGATCTTTCTTGGGGCCTTTCCTGCAACCTTCCTTATCAACCTTTCTTTAGCATCTCATCGATCAGACGCTTGAACGAATCAATGGGTTGTGCGCCCGAGAGGAAGCGCCCGTTGATGAAGAAGGCGGGGGTTCCGGTCGCGCCCAGTTTCCGAGCTTGCGAAGTGTCGTCATCAATTCGCTTCTTGAGTGCCTCCGACTTCAAATCTTTTTTGTACTGCTCGATGTCGAGCCCAATTTGCTTCGCGTATTTTTCGAATGTGGCGGTGCTCAAGTCGCGCTGATTTTCGAAGATGAGATCGTGCATTTCCCAGAACTTGTCTTGCATGAGTGCCGCTTCAGCAGCGGCGTGTGCGGCCGGTGCCTTGGAGTGGAACGAAAGAGGCATGTGCTTGAAGACAATGCGCACGTCTTTGGGGTACTGCTGTCTCAGAGCCTTGAGGGTCGGACCGACCCTCCCGCAGTAAGGTCACTGAAAGTCCGAAAACTCGATGATGGTGACCTTGGCGTTCTTGGGCCCGTGAAAAGGAGCATTGCCCACGGCCACTTCATAGACCTTGTCGGGATCGGGCCCGGTCCTGCGCGGTGCGGCCGCCCCAGGTGCGGCCGCAACAGGCTTGAAGTTTTCGAGACTGGCGAAGGTTTTTTCGAGCTGATTGCTGGCCCGGTCCAGTGAGGTCGAGAGCAGGTAGCTGCTGCCGAGAATTGCGATTGCGACGATGACGGCGGCCCCGATCAAGCCAGCGCCAGAAGAGTTCTGCTCCACGATTGAGTCTCCGTTTGTGTTGATGTTTTCGGGGCGGCAGGGTACACCGTTCGACCTTCTAGTGAAAGTCGCAGTCAACCCGCCGGCGTTTGCTGCACCACGCAGGTAAGGTTTTCAGCATGTCATATTGGATCATTCAATGAACCTGGTTCTTCTGTTCGAGGACGACTTCGTTTCGGGAGGGGGGGACAGTGAGGGCGGAAAGGTCCGTCTATCCGGGCGCCGCTGCGAATACATCCAGTCCATTCATCGCGTTGCACCGGGAGATGAGTTGTGCGTTGGCGTTGCCGGCGGGAGAATCGGACGCGGGGCTGTCGTACGGGTCGAAGGTGAGATCCTGGAGATGGAGGTCGTGCTGGACCGCGATCCACCGTCGCCGCTGCCTGTGACGCTGGTTCTGGCGCTGCCGCGTCCGCTGGTGTTGAAACGAGTGTTGCTCTCCGCCACGGCCATGGGCGTCAAGAAGTTGTACTTGATTCAGGCCAACCGGGTAGAGCGCAGCTTTTGGAACAGCAAAGTGCTGCGCGACGGTGAACTCATCAAGCCCTTGATCCTGGGTCTCGAGCAAGCCAAAGACACACTTGTGCCGGAGGTCGAACTGCGAACTCGCTTCCGTCCCTTCGTCGAAGACGAGCTTCCCAGCCTGGTGAAGGGGACCCTGGGGTTGGTCGCTCACCCCGCAGCGTCGGCCGAGTGTCCGCGAGCGGTCGCGGGGGACGTGACGTTGGTCATGGGGCCGGAGGGCGGGTTTGTTCCGTTTGAGGTTGAGAAGCTCGAAGCGGCCGGTTGTTCGGTAGTTCACCTGGGCGAACGAATCCTTCGGGTGGAGACGGCACTCCCGGCTCTGCTTGCGCGTCTATTTTAAACGGTGGATCGGGTGTTTTCTCCCCTGACCGCGATAGTCCTCAAAGCAAAAATGGAGAGAGGTCCCCATCAATCATGGCAGCGCGCTGTGATACGTTGCTGCGCCGCTATGAGTGAGAGGAAGACGAGCAGCAATGGGTAGAGTCGGCCGAGACTTCTTTCAACGCAGTCGCGCAGAACGTTCCTGGATTATCGAGAACACCTGGTGTGGCGGTTGCAGGCTCCCCGACCTGGGCATCGACGATCCGAATGAGTTCGAAGAGGATGGTCTCGTGTACATCGAGGGGCGCTGTCGCGTCTGCGGTGCCACGCTCACCAGTGAAGTCGTAGATCAGCGCGCCCCCGCCAGTCTGGCCTGAGCGGGCATTCTCATCCAAAAAACGCGATGCTTGCGCGTACGACGTGCGCCGTGGCCTTCGCCTGCAAGCGCGGCCAAGGGCGTCGAGGATTCCCTGCTTTCGAGAATTGGAGGAGCGAGGCGATGAGCGAGTTGGAGCTGTATTCGGGGTTCGCCTGGGCCGTCCCCAAAGCATTTGGATCCGCGCTTCACAATTGTCGCTTCGAGCAGGGGGACGTTCTCTACAGCGATCCATCCGCCTACGACTCACGTAAGGACGCAGACAAACAGGCGTCGAAGCGCGGCCAGCGTCCTGCGAGCTATCACATCCAGGTGCTGGATCCGCCGCGCTCGAGTCGAGCGATCAGCGGAGAAGGTGAGGGCCAACGCTTCTTCGCGAATTGGGAATCAGAGGTTCGCTTCGAATGGATGGACTATCGCAAGCGAATCCGCGATGAGAAGCAATCGACCCAGGGCGGGCTCTTTACCTGTCTCTGGAAGGGCGATCTCGACGCGCTTCGAGAGGATCGCCTCGAAGACTTGCGACCCCCGAAGCTCCTGCGCGATCTCCAGTCCCGGGTAGGTGACTGTGCTTCGGCCATGGTCGAGAAATTTTCCAAATCAAAGCCAGATGGAAAATCGAAGAAGGGTTCTGCTGCCGGGCGACGACTGTTTGCGACCGCACTCGATCAATCGAGCGATGCTTCTCGCGTCAAGGTCCAGTCGATCGAGCGCGCCCTCGAAGCAAAATTCGAGATTGCAGTTCGCCAATTTACACCCGCGGACCTCGGCCTGGCCGACGCAGCGCAGTTCCACCCGGCACTCCGTCTCCTCGGCATTGCCGTCGCAAGTCGAGACGACGAAGAAATCGAACGGGTGTTGCGCGACGTCTTGTACGCGGGCGGCAAAGCCGCGGGCAAGGAGGGTGGCCGCTTCCAGCTGGCGCGCCACGGGAGCCTGATCGAACTCGCTTGAATGGGCTTTTTGTCTGCGTTTAGTGAAGCGGCCCTGAGGGCGGCAGGTCGAGGCCCTGCGATTCAGTCAATACGCCCGCGGTGTGCTGGACGATGCGCCATGCGCTGGATTCCCAGACGAGAATGTTACTGGCCGACAAGGTGGTGTCGCCGAGGTGCTCGAGACAGCTCACAAAGGCGAGCCCTCGGATCAGGCTTACCGAGTCCTGGCTGTAGCTGATCGGGGGCCCGCCCCGTTCGAAGATTTCGTTCCAGCTGGCCATGACGGCGACACGGCCCTGCAACGGAGCTCCGCCGGGATGAATGCAGAGCACGGGCTCGTCTCGGGCCCACAGCCCGTCCATCGCTGCCAGGTTGCCGTCGGCGATGGACGCGTAGAGGGCGGCATTGACGCGAAGTGCAGCAATGGCGTCCGCAGCTTCTCGACTCATATCAGGCGGAGACTGCTCGGATCTTGGTGCTGACCATTTCCAGGTGCTCGCTGGTTTTCCCGCTGCTCGAGCCTTTGGCCTCCAGCGCCTGGACGATGTCCATGCCGCCAGTGACCTCACCAAAAATTGCGTGCTTGTCGTCGAGGTGAGGCGTCGGGACGAAGGTCAGGAAGAACTGGCTGCCATCGGTGCCGGGGCCCGAGTTTGCCATGCTGAGCAAGCCCGGTCGATCGTGGCGCGCGTCCGGAGAAAACTCGCCGTCGTACTGATAGCCTGGGCCCCCCGTGCCGAGCCCCAGCGGGTCTCCGCCCTGGGCCATGAAGCCATCGATCACTCGATGGAAGATCACTCCATCGTAGAATCCGAGGCGAGCGAGATAGATGGTGCTGGTGACGTGCATGGGTGCGACGGCATGCAACAGCTTGATCTCGATATTGCCAATGTTGGTTTCGATGTCCCAGAAGTAGTCGGTCCCGGCTTCGAAATCGACGATAGAGGGCTTGGGCAATTTGGTCTTCCAGTTGGAATCAGATTTATCGATCTCAGCGGACGCGATGAACGCGTCGATCGCCTCGATGGCCTTGTCTTGGGCGCTGTCCGCCATGCGGGTGTTCTCCTGACTTGGTTTTCTGCGGGGCCCGATCGGGCAGCGCAATGGGGGTACGAGATGTGAGCCGCCTACTCGACGATGATCGTCGCTCTTTGAATGAATAGATCCATTTTCGGCTTGCCGCGTCCACGTGTGCCGTTTGCTTCGAGTTCCTTGACGGTCCCCATGCCTTCGACGACGTAGCCAAAAACGGTGTGCTTGCCGTTGAGATGGGGCGTGGGTTTGAAGGTCAGAAAGAATTGGCTGCCGTCGGTATTGGGTCCCGAGTTGGCCATGCTGAGTACGCCGGCCCTGTCGTGCTTGGCGCCGTTGACGAACTCGCCCGCGTACTTGTAGCCGGGCCCGCCGCGTCCGGATCCAGTCGGGTCTCCACCCTGGGCCATGAAGCCCGGGATGATCCGGTGAAATTTGACATCGTTGTAAAAACCCAGCCGGGTCAGATAGATGGTGCTCGACACGTGCATGGGTGCCGTGTCCGAAAGCAGCTTGACTTTGATCGAGCCGATGTTGGTCTCGAGTAGCCAGTAGTAGGTCTTGTTCGGATCAAAGGCGACCTTGGGCGGAGTGGGGAGCCGACTCTTCCACTTCATGCCTTCACCCTTGTTGATCGGTGCAGAGGCGATGAACGCGTCGATGGCTTCCACCCCAGTGGCGCCCATCGGTTTTGCCTCTTCAGCGGCCCCGCAACTGGTGGTGATCAGAAATAGCGTCACGGCAAACAGCAGCACCGGCGTGAGCTGGATCGTGCGGGACGAATTGGAATAGGGCGCGCAGTTCATGATCAGTCCTTTCGTGGTCTTTGTCTTTGTAGTCGTCTTTGTAGTCGTTGCGGTCATTAATCGATTCGAGAATATCGCTGGAGTCGCGTGCGAGGGCCAGACCATAACGCCGCTCGTGGGAATTCCCCACCCGGGGACACGTGCCGATGCCGCAATCAGTCCGGACATTTACACAGGCCGAGTTCGACCAGTTGTTGCCCCACAACGCCCCGCCAATTGGCGTTTGCCCTCGGATTTGCGGGACTGGGATGTAGCACGGCCGCGATCCGCGGCCCGCTGCCTGCGAGGGCCAGTTCGGCCCGCTTGGTTGCAAATGCGCCGATCCCGATCACCCATTTGGGCTCGAGAATCTCGACCAGGCGCCGCAGGTGCCGATCGCAGATCTCGAACAGGGCGTCGCGTTCGTCCCGGGGCAGTTTGTCCGGTGTCCGGTTCCTTCCGCTCTCCTCCATGAAGACCAGAGGGCAATAGTTGGCGATGTAGTGCTTTGCAAAGAAGCGCTTGGGAGTCTTGAAGTGCGCTGCGATGCTGCTCCAGACGCGATCGCCACTGACTTCACTGCGTGTGCACGCAAAGCCGGTCACGGGTCGCTTGGGGTGCTCGCATTGCGGTCTGCCGACCGGCTGCTCAATCTCGAGCCAATCTCGTACCCAGTTCACCTCTCCGAAGGGGACGCCAGTCTGGGACATTCCGTAGGGGCCCGGGTTCATGCCGAGAAAAATGACGCGCTTTTTTCGCGCTGCATAGCGGGCAATGTAATCGTCGTGACTGCGCGACGCGTAAACGAGCGGGTTGTAGACGTGGGTAACGGGATCGGCAAAGCTGAGTTGACTGACTTCTTTGCTGAGCTTTCGGGTCGCGCTGCGAACGCGTCGTGCTATATCCATCGAATCGATTCAACCCTTGATTTCGGCGAAGGCCCAGTCGAGCCAGGGCAATAGCGCTTCGATGTCGGAGGTCTCGACGGTTGCTCCGCCCCAAATTCGCAGCCCGGGCGGCGCCGCTTTGTAGGAATTGATGTCGAACGCGACTCCCTCGGCGTCCAGCAGCGCACCGATCTTCTTGGCGCTGACACTGCGCTCGCTTTCGTCCATTTGGGTAAACCACGGATCGACGATCTGCAGGCAAATCGAGGTCGAAGAGCGCGTCGCGGGATCATGTGCAAGAAAATCGACCCAATCCGTTTTGTCGACCCACTGGCTGATCGCGTCGAGATTCGCCGTCGAGCGGTCGCGCATGCCCGCACACCCGCCGTTGTTTGCGACCCATTCGAGGGAAACGAGCACGTCTTCGACGCAGAGCATCGAGGGCGTGTTGATGGTCTCTCCCTTGAAGATTCCCTCGATCAACTTGCCGTCCTTGGTCATGCGGAAAATCTTGGGCAGCGGTCGATCGGGTTCAAAACTCTCGAGTCGTGCCACGGCCCGGGGAGAGAGCACCAGCATGCCGTGGGCGGCTTCGCCACCGAGCACCTTTTGCCAGGACCAGGTCACGACGTCGAGTTTGGACCAGGGTAGATCCATTGCGAAGACTGCCGACGTCGCGTCGCAAAAGACGAGTCCCGCGCGCGCTTCGGGAATCCAGTGGCCGTCGGGAACGCGGACCCCGGAGGTGGTTCCGTTCCAGGTGAAGACGACGTCGTGATCGAAATTGACGGACGAAAGATCCGGCAGATCTCCATAGTCTGCGGTGAGAACTCGAGTGTCATCGAGTTTCAATTGCTGCTGTACGTCCGTGATCCAGCCCTCGCCGAAACTTTCCCACGCGAGCATGTCCACCGGGCGTTCTCCGAGCATCGACCACAGCGCCATCTCGATCGCGCCCGTATCCGATGCGGCGACGATGCCGATTCGATAGTCGTCGGGAATTGCGAGGGTCGCCTTCGAGCGATCGATCACGGCCTGCAGACGTTCCTTGCTCGGCTTGGCTCGATGCGAACGGCCGAGCAGGGCTCCGGTCAAGTGGTCGAGGCTCCAGCCCGGCGGCTTCGCGCAGGGTCCGGAAGAAAATTCGGGTCGATCGGGGCGACGTTGCGGGCGTCGATCGGGCTTCATCGGGTGGCCTCTCAAACCAAGGTGGCGCGAAGTCTATCGCCTCGTCGGCGCGAAGCCACGGCCGGGTTTTCCCGCGCGGCTCCTCTCGATCTGAAATACAATCCCGACCGCGGGTCACTACATCTGAAGAGGAGAGCCATGACGTACGAAGCGCGGAGAGGATGGCCTGCTGCGCCGTGTCGGGCCTCGTCAGTGCTGTCGGTGCTGATGGTGCCGATGCTGCTGCTAGGGCTGGCCAGCCTGACGGGCTGCACGGCGACCCAGATGGTTGCCCTCGACGTCGGCCCGGAGCCCCTCATCCTATTCGTCGACGGCGAACGCATGGACCCGGTCCCGCCCGAACTCGAGTTGACCGCGAATCGCGATCACACGCTCTTCTTTCAGCGCGAGGGCTACCTCTCGCAGTTGATCGTCGTAAAGACGACGGAACTTGGCGGCAAAGCGCATCTCGAGCCCGAGCGCGTGAAGCTCCGACTGCGACGCGACACCGCGACCGCGCCCGAGGTGTCGGTCGAAATAGAAGCCCCGCCCGAAGCGCGCTGACGGTTCGTCCATCACTTTGTGTGTTGTACCGCAAGTCCGCGGTTCAATACGTTATTCCTCTTGTATTATGCGGATGATTCTGCGCCCGATGTCCCGCTGCCCAAACATGTCGGTGCTGCGCACCTCGATCCAGTGACTGCCGGCTGGGAGGTCTTCCGGCAAGGCGGCCTTCCATAGATGGGCCGAGGGGTACGCCGGGGGCAGTTTCCATTCGTCGGGGGCGTGGGCGTCCCTCTCACGTTCTCGAACTTTCTTGTAGGTCGGATCTTTTTCGTGGACCCATTCCATCGCAGTCCACGGTCGCGCCATTTCTGGGTTCGACCCGACGATTCTCATCTCGATTATCGAACGCTCGCTTCCCGCGAAGACGTTGGCCCAGACGATTGCGCTCTCGTGGGTCGCGACCTGGTCCGGTGCGGATATTTCCAACTGATACGAAGCGGGACGTCCGGCTGGCTTGAAGCGGATCGCGTAGTCCAGACCGTCGAAGGTCATGATCGAATAGCCGTTTGGAGAACCGTCTCGCATCGTTGCGTGGGGAATGCCTCGCTCGTCGTGGCGACCGCGCCACCAACTGCCCGAGGCAGTGGGACTGTTCCAATGGTGGTGCACCGCGCCCGGGTTCCCCTCCTCCTCCCCGAGGAAAAAGTGTGCCTGCATATGACTGTGGGCAGAGATGGATAGAAAATGGGGATGGCGCGCCAGGATTTTGAACAGGGCTCGGCGTTCGGGAACCTGATGTCCCTTGCGCCCCACGAGTGGAATGTGCATTAGCAATACGATTCGTTCGTCCGTGGGAACGCTCTCCGTGTAGTGCGCAATGAACTCGAGTTGTTGAGAAGTGAGTCCCCCGCGATAACTGGCGGCCTGATCCGTGGCTTGATCTTCCGGACGAAACACGATGTTGTCGAGCACAATGAAATGAACATGGGCGTATTCGAAGGCGTAGGTGCTCGGGCCAAATACGCGCTCGAAGGTTTCGTCCGAGGTTCGGTCGTCCCGAGCGTCGAGGTTCATGTCGTGGTTGCCCAATACGTGGTACCACGGAATTCCGATCAGGCTGGTGGCTCGGGTCAGGGGGTCGTAGAGGGATAGATCGTGATCGACGATGTCGCCCAGGATGATTCCGAACGCCGCGTCGTATTGTGGCAACTCGCTCAAGATGTCGCGTTGGTAGTGGTCGACGTCGGTGATGGACTGGGGTTGTGGATCTCCAATCACCAGTACCCGAAACGGTGATGACTCGCGTTGCCGGTAGAGAGGGAAATCGATTGATTCGGGAAGCGGTCCGGTGGCCGGCACCGCGGGGTAGGTCAGATGGTCGGGGGAGCCCGATGGTTTGTGCAGATAGTAGAAGCGCGGAAGCATCCGGTCGTCGATCGTCGTGCGCATGCCCGTGGGCTTGATCACGAAGATGGCGGTGTCGTCGTCGATCGGCAGGATGAAGCGTCCGTAGCGGTCGGTCGCGACGATCTGGCGTCCATTAGAGACCCGGACCCCGGCAACGCCGGGTTCGCGCGGGTCGCGGGTGCCGTTTCCGTTGCGGTCTTCGAAGACGATCCCCCGGGCGTGGCCCGGCAAGTCCGGGAGCGGAGGCAGGGCGCCGGGCCAGTTCGCGCAGCCAAGTGCGAGCAGCCAAAGGCAAAACACCGCGCAGGCTCGACCCGCTGAGGAGAGGTTTCTGGCGGTGATCAACAAATGGTTCCTCGATTGGGGAGTTCAGTGCTTGAATAGATGCGAAGCGGTAGCGTAGTCCCGAACCCCGATCCGACGAAACCCCGAAGGAGCAGAACATGGAGTACCAGCAAATTCTATACAAGGTGGACGATCCGATCGCGACCATCACCTTGAATCGTCCGAAGTCTCTCAATGCCTGGACCCCTCAGATGGGCGTCGAGGTGAAGCATGCATTTGCCCAGGCGGAAGCCGACCCCGCCGTCGTGGTCATCGTTTTGACCGGGGCCGGGCGCGGGTTCTGCGCCGGAGCCGATTTGAAAGGCCTCTCGAACCTCAGCGAGGGCGGCTCGATCGACGCAGGGGATGCGACCGAGCTCGACGCAGACCCCGGGGATGCGACCATGGGTGCTTCGTTTCGCGGGACCTATTCGTATCCGATGTCCATTCCCAAGCCGGTGATCGCCGCGATCAACGGTCCGTGTGCGGGCATGGCTGTTCCCATCGCATTGTATTGCGACCTGCGCTTTGCCGGGTCGAGCGCGAGCTTTACAACCGCCTTTAGCAAGCGAGGGCTGATCGCCGAATGGGGAATCAGTTGGATCCTGACCCGCTTGGTCGGGCCGGCCCACGCCCTCGATCTGCTCTTTTCGTCGCGCAAAATTGACGCTGCAGAGGCGGAGCGAATGGGGCTCGTCAATCGAGTGTTGCCGAACGCGGAGTTGTTGCCCTTCGTGCAGGACTATGCGCGGGAAATGGCGGCCAACTGCTCACCGCGCTCCATGGCGATCATGAAGCGAGAGGTCTATCAGCACATGATGGAGAGTCTCGAGCACGCACAAAGTGACTCTGTTCGCCTGATGTTCGAAAGCTTCAAGGCGCCCGACTTCAAAGAGGGGGTCAAATCTTTCCTCGAAAAGAGGCCGCCTCAGTTCGATCGCCTCATTTAGCGCGTCGAGCAGAGATAGTGACCATCGGGCAGTACTTGTCCAGGCGCCGGTTCTCCCACTCTCGACTCGGGATCTCTTTCTCGATCACGCAATCGAGGTTGATCAGCATCTCGCGCAGCAACTCCATGTCGAAGCCATACTTGTGCACGTTGTATTCGTAGTCATTGCCGCCAAAGATCAAATAGTTGAACCACTCGATCCCGATGACTCCAAGCGATAGCTGGCGGGCGATCTCGCGCACATCGGGGCAAACGATCTTGATGAGTCCGCCGGGCTTGAGCAGGCTCACCCACTCCGCGAGCACGGCCTTCACCTCGAATCGACTGAAGTGCTCCAGGATGTTCGAAGCGACGAAGACTTCTTCAGCTATCACGAGGACACAGATCTCGCCTGGCGTGCGAATCTACTCGGCTGGTCCTGTCTGTATGTCCCGCGAGCCCGTGCGACTCATCACCGAGGCTGGCGGCGCAGCGGC
>JADFNE010000071.1 GCA_022563535.1 Myxococcales bacterium | reverse complement strand
CACTCTACCGGCTAGTCATGTTGCCTACCAGACAGCTCGAATCCCTTGTTGGTGCCAACGGCGGCATACCTCCTGACCGCATGATCCGTGCCGAGGTGTGCCTTTTAGCATCCAGAGATGCTGGTAGCCCATGATCCGTACGGTAATGCTTTTTCGGTCTCGACAAACGCCGTCGCGGCCCACCGCAGTGCCATGTTGCCACTCTGCCAGTTCGTGATGCGCCGCGTGCGTTGACGCGCCCGATGGCGAAGGTCGCCATTCGGGAGTTCCTTATCCTCTTGCTAGATGAGTGGTTAGAGGTCTGAGACATATTTACCCCCTCACGATTGCAACATCGCAACGTTCTGACGCCACGCTCTCTGCAGCGGTCAGCGCGACAAGTTCAACGCTCCACCCAGGGGGGCGGTTGAGGTGTGAGGCGCCGGTTCCAGCTCGGCTACGGTGTGGAGATATGCAGCACCCAATCACCGCTGGCGGGGGCGGTAAGCGTGCGGGGGCCGCCGCCCGTGGTGGTGGTTAGCCCGGAGAAGACGCCCGTTCCGGGGTTGTACCACTCGACGTTGAGCGTGCCGCTGGCGGCCGTCAGGTCCACGGTCACCGAGCCCCCGGTAGGTAGGTACACGACGTATTCCTGGCCCAGATCGACGAGGGCATAGCCCGCGTCAACCAGGTCGTTGCGGGGCTCCATCTTATGCGACGTAACGTCCTTTATGTAATACAAGATATCGGCCCGCCGCAAGGCGAGAAATGGAAGGGTTCGCTGGGAATATTCGCTGAAAAATCGTTAAATATTTAACGACCCCACTTGTACGGGACTCCGTCCGACCCTAAAGTGAGTTAATTAATTAACGAACGGAGGTCGAACATGGCCCAGACTCTGGCGATTCATCCGATCGAGGGAGCGACACTCGGCGCCATCGTGACGGGCGTCGAGTTGCGAAATCTGAGCGATGAACGGTTCGAGACGATCAAAGACGCCTGGCACCAGCATGGGGTGCTGATCTTTCGCGAACAGTTTTTGAGCGACGACGAGCAGGAGGAGTTCTCTCGCCGTTTCGGTGCCCTCGAGCGGCTTTTGACCGAGCGGGCCGAGAGCCCCGACATCGCCATGCTCACCAGTATCAAGCCCAACGGGAAATCGATCGAGCCCAAGGGGCCCTATGCGCTCTTCCTGCTGGAAAACATGTTCTGGCACGCCGATCGTTCGTTCAAGAGCGTGCCTGCAAAGGCGTGCCTGCTCTCAGCGCGGACTGTTCCCGACGTTGGCGGTGAAACGGAGTGGGCCGACATGCGCGCCGCCTACGACGCACTCAACCCATCCGATCGCGAAGAAATTGAAGACGCCGTCGGGGTGCACAGCTACCGCGATTCCCAAGAATTGATCGGGGGGACCGACGTCTTGAGCGATGAAGGCTGGGAAGCTCTCCCCCCGGTCGAACATCCGATTGTGCGCACCCACCCTGCGACGGGCCGCCAGTATCTGTTCATCGGACGCCATGCCTCGCATATCCTCGGACGTGATGTCGAAGAGAGCCGCGCGATCTTGAATCGCCTCACCGAAGAAGCCGCAACACCACCCCGCGTCTTCTCCCATACCTGGCGCGCTGGGGACATCGCCATTTGGGACAACCGCTGCGTGCTCCACCGAGCTCGGTCATGGCCGAGCGATCAGGCCCGGGTGATGATCCGCACCACCGTCGCCGGAGAAAATTTCAGCAACACCTGGACGCTGTAGGAGCCTCGTGGTCGAAGTACACGGAATTTGTGAGCCCGGTTTCGAAAGGGTGCGTGAGGCATTCATCTCGAACTTCGAGAAGGGTCTAGACGTCGGGGCCAGCGTGGCCGTGACCCGGGACGGGGAGTTCGTCGTCGATCTATGGGCGGGTGATGCCGACGAAGATGGAACGCCCTGGGAGAAAGACACCATCGTCAACGTCTATTCGACGACCAAGACGATGGCCGCGACCTGCGTGTTGATGTTGGCCGATCGCGGAGAGGTGGATCTCTACGCCCCGGTCGCCGAGTACTGGCCCGAGTTTGCCCAGGGTGGAAAAGAAAACGTCCTGGTCGCAAACGTCATGAGTCATAGCGCGGGGCTTTCGGGTTTTGACGAACCGACCCCCGACAACCTTTATGACTGGGACGACATCGTCGAGCGACTCGCAAAACAAGCACCGTGGTGGGAACCGGGATCCAAATCGGGATACCACGCCGTGACCCAGGGCTTCCTACAAGGTGAGATCGTGCGTCGCGTCACCGGGCGCAGTATCGGCAGGTTCTTTCGCGAAGAAGTAGCCGAACCCCTCGGTGCAGACTTTCACATCGGCCTCGACCCCGCCCACGACCACCGCGTAGGTACTCTCATCCCGCCGGCGGCAGCGCTCGGCGCTGTCACGATGAAACCCAATTCGATCGCAGCGCGCACTTTCCAGGGTCCGACGTTGAACGGAACCGAACCCAGGACCTCCGCGTGGCGCCGGGCCGAGATCCCCGCCGCCGGCGGAATTGGCAACGCACGCTCGGTCGCTCGGGTGCATTCGGCGCTGGCCTGCGGCGGAACAGTCGACGGGGTCACGTTGATGAGCGAGGCGGGGGTCGAGCGCGTGCTCGACGAACAGACCCGGGGCATGGACATGGTCCTGGGCATGCCCGTGGTATTCGGAATGGGCTTCGGTCTGAGCGATCCATCGTGGCCCATCAGCCCAAACCCTCGGGCGTTCTTCTGGGGTGGATGGGGCGGATCCCTCGCGGTGATCGATCTCGATGCTCGAGTCTCGATCGCCTACGTGATGAACCGCATGGAAGCGAATCTCATGAAAGATCGGAGGGGTGCCCGAGTCATCAAGGCAACCTTCGCATCCATGGCCACCCACGCCACCCGCCCCGCAGACTCCTAGAGTTTCGAGATCAGATCGTTTCCGAGCTTTTCGAGTCCCTTCTCCACCGCGTCGGGATCGAAACCCGGCGGCGGAAGAATCAGACGCGATACGCCCATGTCCTCGAACCGCTTGACGTCGTCGAGGGAGCGGATCGCGCCTCCAGTCATGAGTTCCACTTCGCCGGGATCGCGCCCGTTTCGCTCGCACTCTTCGCGCACGATGGCGAACAGTTTCGGGAGGTCGCCCATGGCGGGAAAGAACCCGTCGCCGATGCGCGCGGCGCGGCGGGCCGCAGCCTCGACGTGGCCACCGACCACGATCGGAATCCCTCCCGACTGAACGGGCTTGGGATTGGATTCGATCGCGGGCCAGTTGTAAAACTTTCCTTCGAAGGGCACTGCCTTTTCGCCCCAGAGTTGTCGCAGCGCCGCAACGCATTCCTCGGTTCGCGGCGCTCGCTCTTTGAAGGGAATGTCCAACGCGTCGAACTCTTCCCGCAGCCAACCGATGCCGATGCCGGCGATCACGCGCCCCTTGGAGAGCACGTCGAGGGTTGCGAACTGCTTGGCGGTGTAGATCGGGTTTCGCTGGGGCAGGATCAGAATTCCGGTGGCGAGTTTGATCGTCTTCGTGACCGCGGCTGCATAACTCAACCAGGTCACGGGATCCGGGATCGGAGCATTTTCAGGACCGGGCATCTTGCCGTCATCGCTGTACGGGTAGCGAGACTCGTAGCCGACGGGAACCGCAACGTGCTCGACAGTCCAGAGAGATTCGACGCCGCAGTTCTCCGCGGTCTGCGCCAGATGCGTCAGTCCGTCGGGCTGGGCGAAGGGACCGACATTCGAGAACATGAGACCAAACTTCATGATTTGCTCCTGGTAGGGTTGAGGGACGGGGATTTAGCGAGCGCGCTGGGCGTAATAGTAGAAGGTCGCGCTACCTCGTGCCGCCGCGCAACTCGCGTCTGATCGGCCCTCGCTGCGACTGTGCATATTTGGCCTGGCGCCTCGCTCCAAACCCAGTCGTTAGCTGTGATAGCCTGAGCGTCGATGCCGGCGAACTCTGTGAATTCATCGGAGATGGATCAGCGCGCACGCTGGCGCAACCAGTTGCGCATCGTAATTTTCGAGGCCGACACGCCGCTCGGCAAGGCGTTCGACGTCGCGTTGTTGTGGGCCATCTTGCTGAGCGTCTTGGCAGTGATACTCGAGAGCGTCAGCGCGCTGCGCGCGGAGTACGGGTTCGCGTTGCGCGCTGCGGAGTGGACCTTCACCGGACTCTTCACCATTGAATACCTGGCCCGACTCGCCTGCGCGCCACGCCCGGTTCGCTACGCGTTCAGCTTTTTCGGCGCGGTCGATTTGATCGCGGTGGCCCCCACCTATCTGAGTCTGCTCATCCCCGGGTCGCAGTCAATGCTGGTGATTCGGGCGATTCGACTTCTGCGCGTGGCCCGGGTGCTCAAGCTCGCGCACTTCCTGGGTGAGATCCAGGTGTTGCTAACCGCGTTGCGGGCCAGCCGCCGCAAGGTGATCGTGTTCTTGGGAGCCGTGCTGATCATGGTGACGATCCTCGGCTCTGCGATGTACTTGATTGAAGGCGAAGAGGCGGGCTTCACGAGTATTCCGCGCGGCATCTATTGGGCCATTGTCACGATGTCGACCGTTGGATACGGCGACATCACGCCTCAATCGATTCCGGGTCAGGCGCTGGCTGCGATCGTCATGATCATGGGTTTCGCGATCATTGCGGTTCCGACCGGAATCGTCACCGCCGAGATCGTCGAAGCCGTTCGGTCGAAGCCGGTCACGACCCGGGTCTGTATGTCCTGCATGAGTGAGGGTCACGATCAGTCAGCGCGATTCTGCAAGGACTGTGGTACTGAACTCGAGGCCAGCGAAGGCGCCTGAGCTGGGGAGGACGTCGGCGAGGCGGAGATTTACCGGCGGTTCGTGCGGCCCAACATACCGAGGCCAGTCAAACCGAGCATCATGAGAAGCGTTGTGCCGGGCTCTGGAACAGCGAGCAACGTTCCGGAGCCTGTGATCTCCTCATCGGCGGAGTCGTCCCTTGCAAAGAGATCCGGATCGGTTTGGGGGTAGGCGCCCGTCTGGAGCTCGCTCAAGGCGTCGGCCTCTTGAGCCGAATCGAGTTCGATGCTGCCTTCAGATCGGGTCGTGTCCCCGAGTCCAAGGTCAGAATTGCCAGCGCTCGAACTCAGCATCGCATTCGTTGTCGACGACGCCCCACTGACCCATGGCAACGCCAGCAGGAGCACAAGGGCTCCCGCTGCGAATGGGTACTTCAAGGCTGCCGGATTTCTATTCATCACAGACTAGGTGGTTGGAAATGGCCGCATGTGTCAAAACTTCCGAAGATTGTCGGTAAATATTTGATTTCACAGACAAAATGGGATGTTTCCCCGCAGCTCGAAGGCAGATTCGGGGGGCGAGAGTGGGAAATATCTCCTCGATAGTGTGGTGCTACGCTGCTCTGCGCCGAAATCGTCGGAACGCGTAGGAGCTCGCTTGATCGAGATTTTCGTCGACGCCGATGCCTGCCCCGTCAAGGACGAGGTCTACCAGGTCGCGGGACGCTATGGATTGCACGTCGTGCTGGTTGCGAATTCGCGCATGAACGTGCCTCCAGGAGCAGACGTCGAGCTTGTCGTGGTGGACAAGGGCGCGGACCTGGCGGACGACTGGATCGCGGACAATATCCGCGCGGGAGACGTCGTGATCACGGCAGATATCCCCCTCGCGGCGCGCTGCCTGGAGCTGGGCGCGAGGGTACTCGGCACAAACGGTCGACCGTTCGATCGCGACATGATTGGAGGCGCACTCGCCATGCGCGAACTCAAGACCGATCTGCGCGAGGTTGGGACGATCACCGGCGGGCCACCTCCAATCTCAACCAAGGATCGCTCGCGATTTGTATCGCGCCTCGATCAATTGGTTCAGCAGGGCCTGAGGTAGCGAGATGCTTGCACCCGGTTGCCCATTGGCGATTGACTACTCCCCACCAAATCGAAGCACAACAACCTAAAGCGCAACGGAGTTCCCGTGAACTGGACGAGTTGGATCGATTCTGCCGTGCGTCCCCTGGCCGACGCCCTGGCAGCGGTGGTCTTTTTCAAACTTCCGATCGGCGATAGCCAGGCCCCTTTCGTGGTCCTGTGGCTGGCGGCAGGTGCCGTCTTTTTCACCGTGCGCTTTCACTTCATCAATTTCTGGGGCTTCAGACACGGCCTGGAACTGGTATTTGGCCGGGGCAGTGGCACCCAGTCCGAGCGGCGCGAGGAAGGCGAAATCTCCCACTTCCAGGCGCTCTCCGCCGCAGTCTCGGGCACCGTGGGTATTGGCAACATCGGTGGCGTCGCGGTGGCGATCACCCTCGGCGGTCCGGGCGCAGCGCTGTGGATACTGATCGCGGGCGTGCTGGGGATGTCGACCAAATTTGTGGAGTGCACGCTGGGTGTGCTGTACCGCGAAGTCCACGAGGACGGCAGTGTTTCGGGCGGCCCGATGTTCTATCTGCGCAAAGGCCTGGCCGAACGCGGCTGGCCCACCCTGGGCCGCATCCTCGGCACTTTTTATGCCATTGGGATCGTGATCGGATGCATGGGCATCGGCAACATGTTCCAGGCGAACCAGACCTATGTACAGATCATGGGTGTAACCGGGGGCAGCGAAAGCTGGCTCGCCGACAAGGGATGGTTGGTGGGGGTGGTCCTGGCCCTGTTGGTGGGTGCCGTCATCATTGGCGGCATTCGCAGCATTGCTCGGGTTACTTCGAAGCTGGTGCCCTTCATGGCCATTCTCTACCTCACGGGCGCGTTTCTGGTCATCGCCCTCAATGCCGAGGCCATCCCCTGGGCGATCGGCGAAATGTTCAAGCGCGCCTTCGAACCCGCCGCAGCGGGCAGTGGGTTGCTGGGCGCATTGATCATTGGCATTCAACGTGCCGTGTTTTCCAACGAGGCGGGGATCGGCTCCGCGACCATCGCCCACGCAGCGGTGAAAACGGATGAACCCCTCACCGAGGGTTTCGTCGCGCTACTCGAGCCCTTCATCGACACGGTGGTGATCTGCACGGCGACTGCGCTCGTGATCATCACCACCATGTACTACGAGCCATCGCTGGCCGAAGGCCTGGGCGGAATCGAAACCACATCCGCCGCCTTCGAGCGACGGCTGTCCTGGTCCCCCTATCCACTGGCGTTGGCGACGGCGCTGTTTGCACTATCGACCATGGTTTCCTGGTCCTACTACGGCCTCAAAGGCTGGGTCTATCTATTCGGCGACGCTCCGCGCACGCTCACCGTCTTCAACCTCATTTTCTGTTTCTTCATCGTCGTGGGCAGCAGCATCGAACTCTCTGCGGTGCTCGACTTCTCGGACGCACTGGTCTTCCTGATCTGCGTGCCCAACATCCTGGGGCTCTACATCCTGACCCCGGTCGTGAGGCGGGAATTGGCGGCTTATCTCGAACGCCGCGCTGCTGAGCGCGCATAGCCGGGCGCGCCGAGAGTACATCGCCGGCGCCGAATCCTGAGCCGATACGGGGGCTTGTCGGGCTTCATTCGCTTTCCTGCGCAAACTCCCGACACATTGGCGAGTCCCGGACCACTACAGGGCGAAAAGGCGCACAGGCGCCCTGGAGAATTCCCGAATGATCACGCGCTGCTTTCGAACGTTTCTGCTCGCAGGACTGTGCAGCAGCATGCTCTTCCAAAACGCCACGGAAGCGCAGGCCGGCACGATATGCAACGAAAATTGCGATGCCGCTACGATCGATGGCACATTCTATGATCTCGTGCTGAACTACCTCGCCGACGAAGGCGACGACATCGATCTGACCGTCGACGGCAACATTTACATTCGCGGCCCGCTCTTCATAGCCCCGGGTGGTATGATCACCCTCACCGGTGGAGCCGTAATCATCAACACCGAGATCAACATCGAGTTCAACACCGATCTTGGGGGCGGCGATAGTGGCGGCTCTGGCGGAGCCATCTTCACCACCGATCTCGGGGGCGACCTCACGGCCGCCGATTCGCATCCCGATCCCAACGTGATGTTTAACGTGATCGGAGATGTCTACCTCGATGCCGCAAACATCGAACTCGCCAATCTCAACGTGACGGCTTCGGGTACCATTACCTTTGGGATCGAGCCGGTGCCGGAGCCGGGTGCTGGAGCCATGCTCGGATTCGGACTGATTGGATTGGCGCGGCTAGGGTCACCTCAGCCATCCACGTAGCTCGTCTTCGACAATTTGACAGTCTTGTGAGTTGTGCAATCGTCCTTGCGATGACACCCCCCTCCCCGGCCGCCCCAGAAGCCATTCCGAACGCAACCGCCGCTGACCTCTGCGGGCTGCTCCGATGAATGGGCTGCGAGGCGTTCGGGTCGTCGACCTGACGAGTCTCGTCGCGGGGCCCTACTGCACGAAGCTGTTGGCGGACGCGGGTGCCGAAGTCATCAAGGTCGAGCCAGCCGCTGGAGATCCGCTTCGCAGCTGGTCCGCAACCGGAGCCGATCTCGGGGGAAATGACGGGGCGCTGTTCCAGTTCCTGAACGCGTCGAAGCGCAGTGTAATCGGCGACTACGACGACGACACCGTCATGGCGTTGATCGCAGAGGCCGACCTCCTGGTCGAAGACCTTGGACCGGGTTCGAGTCTCGACCGGGCAGCCCTGCGAAAAGCCAACCCTACCCTCGTGATACTTTCGCTATCGCCGTACGGTCTCACGGGGCCCTACGCCGAGCGCCCCGCCAGCGAGTTCACCATTCAGGCGGAATCCGGTTCGATCGGTGGACGTGGAATCCCGGGCAAGGAGCCGTTTCAAGCCGGTGGCCGGATAACGGAATGGGTGGCCGGAACCTTCGCTGGGGCAGCGGCGCTCGCCGCTGTTCGCGGGGCGCAGAAGACCGGTCGCGGAGAACTGATCGATTTTTCGCTGCTGGAGTGCATGACACTCGCATCGACTGTGTTCATGGACCTGATGTTCTCACTGCTCGGTCGACCCGACACCGGAGGCGCCGCCGGACAAAGCTGCGAAACCCCATCGATCGAACCTACCCGCGATGGCTACGTGGGATTCAATACCAATACGGCGCAACAGATCTCCGACTTCTTGCTGATGATCGAACAGCCCCAGTATCGCGAAACCGGCGAATTTTCTGCGGCGATGAAGCGCATGGCGCGGCTCGAGGAGTGGGAAGGGATCGTGCACGGCTGGACTCGCGAACACACCACCGAGGAGATCATCGAGCAGGCACGTCTTTTGCGCATTCCCGTCGCACCGATCGGCAACGGACGCAGCGTGTTGGAACATGAACAACTCGTTGCTCGCGGTATCTACCGCGACGCACCCGAAGGTGGGTTCAAGGTGCCCTGCCCGCCCTACCAGATCGACGGGCAACGTCCGCCGAGCGCAACGCCTGCCCCAAAGCTCGGCGAACACACGAACCAAGCAAAATTCTTGTCAGTCCGCGAGAGTAATGAAGGCTCGGCTCCAACCGAGACCCAAACCAAGTCTCAAACCAAGTCTCAAACCAAGACCAAGGGGCTCCCGCTCGAAGGCATTCGCGTTGTCGATGCGACCAACTGGTGGGCTGGCCCCTCCGCAACCCATGCCCTCGCGTGCCTGGGGGCCGAGGTCATCCACGTCGAATCGATCGCAAAAATTGACGGGGGACGCACGGTCGGTGGCATGCTCACGGGCCTGCACAAGGACTGGTGGGAGGCCAGCAATATCTTTCTTGCCACCAACACGAACAAGCGCGGGCTGACCATCGACCTGACCGATTCGCGCGGACGCGCGATTCTCGACGAATTGATCGCAGGCGCCGACATCTTTGTAGAAAATTTCAGCCCTCGGGTGATGGACGGTTTTGGTATCGATTGGGCCCACGTACACGCGATCAATCCACGCTGCATCATGGTCCGCATGCCGGCCTTCGGGCTCGACGGACCTTGGCGTGACAGCGTGGGGTTCGCCCAGACGATGGAGCAACTCGCCGGGCTGGCATGGTTGACCGGACACCCGGACGACCAGCCGCGTATCCAACGCGGCCCATGCGACCCCGTGGCTGGGATGCACGCAACGTTTGCAACATTGGTGGCCCTGGCCGAACGGGATCGCAGCGGAAGCGGCCATTTTGTCGAATGCGCCATGATTGAAGGCGCACTGAACGTCGCCGCGGAACAGGTGATCGAATACACGGCCTATGGAAACCTGCTCGAGCGCAGGGGCAATCGCTGCCCCGAGGCCGCTCCCCAGGGTCTCTATCCGTGCGTCGATCACGACGCCCTGAATCAGCCGCGCTGGCTGGCGCTTTCGATTGCGAGCGACTCGCAGTGGCACGCACTGCTCGATTGGCTCGGCAACCCGAGCTGGTCCAAACCCCTGCGCGAAGCGGATCTCGCAGCGCGCCAGCGCGCCCACGACAAAATTGACGAACATTTGCGCGCCGTCTTCAGCGACCGCGATCGCGATGCCTGCATCAATGAACTCATCGCTGCGGGGATCCCAGCCGCCGCACTCGCCGACCCGCGCGCCATGTACAAACACCCGCAGCTCAGTGCCCGCGGGTACTTCGAACCCGTCGAACACCCGGTCGTCGGGAACCACCTCACGCCTGGGCTTCCGTACCGTTTTGCCTCGATCGAGCATTGGCTGCGCACGCCGGCGCCCACGTTGGGAGAACACAACCGCGTAGTGCTGGCAGAACTGGGCCATGACGAAGGCGAAATCGACACCCTCGAAGCTGAGGGAATCATTGGACAACGACCCAAGGGAGTCTGAAGAATTGGAGCTACGCGAACAACCTCGTTCTCTACTTCAGAGGTTTGAGCGCGCCGGCCAGGAAGTGCGCCGCTGCGCTCGCCCGCTCGCGGACCGGGTAGTCGTCGAAGTGGACCCAGCTGAGCGCCAGGGACGAGAACGTGCTGGCGACGACTTCGGCCAGGGTTTCCACCGGAACATCGGAGCGCACCTGTCCTCGGGATACCGCCTCGGAGATAAAGGCTTCGAAGGCGGCGTGAAACAGCCGGTCGTTTTGCTCCGGCGCCTCGGTATAAGCGATCGCATGAATCTTCCCGAGCAGTTCTCGTCTGCGCCCCCCCTCGGATTCGAATTCTTCGGCGCCCCCTTCAAAGAGTGCGACCAGATGGTCTTCGATCGAGCCGGGTTGTTTCGCCAACTGTTCGAGGTTGTCGCGGACCTGGCACACCGCTTCCTCCGCCATGCTGCGCAGGAGTTCTCGCTTTTCCCCAAAGTGGTTGAAGAAGGTTCCGTAGGCCAGGTCTGCCCGGTCGCAGATGTCGGAGACTTTGGTTTCGTCGTAGCCGCGTTCGTTGAACAGCACCCGCGCGGCATCCAAGATGCGGTCTCGAACCTCGGTTCGGCGGCGCTCGCGACGGGTCGTCTGGGGTATTGGGGTCTCGGCCATGACCCCATAGGTACCTGTTTTCTATGGAAAAAGACACTTTTTTATACCTGAGTCGAGATTTATACTTGAGTTCAATAGAAGGGCTGTCACACTGAACTACGAGGGGACCCATCCCGGGCCGTCCCATGGAGACATGTATGGATCGCTACCTGGTTATCTCGTCTGACTGCCACGCCGGCCTGCCCGGCAAGCGCTACCGCGAATACCTCGACCCCCAGTATCGCGACGAGTTCGATCGCCAGTACGAAGCGCGCATGGCGGCACTCGAAGCGGCGAGCATTTCACTCGAGATGCGGAACGAAAGCTTGCGCTGGGCGGCGGACAAGTCCGAAGGTCTTTCGGGTGCCTGGGATCACGACCAGCGGATCAAGGTGATGGACGGCGATGGAATCGCAGCAGAGGTTTTGTTTGTCGACGGCCTGACGGAAGAAAACTCACCGCCATTCGGCGGCGATCTCGGGATGTCGCCGGTCGGTGCCGACCCCGAACTCCAGTGGGCCGGCGCACGCTCACACAACCGCTGGATGTCGGAATTTGTTTCGCTGGCCCCCGACCGCCGCTTCGGTCTCGCCCAGGTCCCTTGCCTGTGGGACGTCGACGAAGCCGTCAAAGAAATCAACTGGGCCAAAGAAAACGGACTCGGCGGCATCATGATCCCGCCGATGTGGCATCACCTGTCTCCCTATCATCATCCCAAGTACGAACCCATGTGGGCGGCCTGTGAAGACCTGGGAATGATCATCCATTTCCATTCGGGTCCCGCCGCCATGACGGACTACTTTGGCTCGGCTTTGTTCGGGGCTCCGAGTGCAACCGGGGAGCCGGCGGTCGAAATGCCGGGAGCCCTGGGAATCTACGTCACGGAAGTCGCCTGGTGGATGGCGCGGCCGCTGGTCTTCATGATCTGGGGGGGTGTCTTCGAACGCTATCCTGAGCTCCAAGCCGTTTGTACGGAGGGAACCTCCATTTGGGCTCCCGAACTCAAGGAGCTGATGGACCACCGCTACAGCGCCCACCACTTCACCGCCAAGCTCGGCACTGAATACAAAGCAAACATCTCGATGGAACCGAGCAAGTACTTCGAACGCAACATTGGCCTGGGGAGTTCTTGCATGCCTCGCCGGGAGGCGGAGATGCGCCACGACATTGGCATCCGCAACATGATGTGGGGCAGTGACTACCCGCATCCTGAAGGCACCTGGCCCTATACCCAGAAGATGATGCTGGAAACATTCCACGGCCTGCCGGAAGACGACATTGCAGCCCTGCTCGGTGGCAACGCACTTCGCATCTACGGTTTCGACGAAGAGAAGCTGCGAAAGATCGCGGACCGCATCGGGCCCAAAAAATCATTGTTTCGCGACGAAAGTTCAGCATAGAGCGACCAGAGATCAAACAAACCCCCAAATCGCACAAGAACAGGAGAACAGCATGTCCGACAGCGATTCTTCCAAGAGCAAGGCTCCGAAGATTGACCCCGGCGAAATCATGGGTTGGCCGTTCCTGAGAATTGACTACCCGACCCGTCCCGAAAACATCGCCGCACTACTGCCGCCGGGAATCGAGCCCACCGACAGTTCCAACGTTCACTTTTCGATTTACTCCTTTCCCGTCCCGGACGAACCGGAGTTCGGCATCGTCACCAGCGTGGATGCCCAGTACAAGGGAACCGAAGGCATCTACGTGCTCGGCTACGGGATCGATCAGGAGGCGGCCATCGCAATCAGCCAGGAGTTGAACGGTCAGCCCAAGTACCCCTGCGAAGTCACCTACTACCGCATGGGTCCCAACATCACGGCTCGCTGCGTGCACCAGGGCTACACCTTCCTCGAGGTCAAGGCCACATCGACCGGTGTTCTGCCCAACCCGGAACCGCACTCGGAGATCGAGTGGTGGACCAAGACTTCGCGCGCCGTCGGCGGTGCCGAGAAGAGCTACGACTTCCCGCCCCACGTCGTGAAGGTGAAGACCGACTATCAGACCGTCTACCAAGAAGGCCTGGACATCGAGCTCAAGCTGCTCGACAGCCCGTGGGACCCGATCGCGCGGCTTCTCCCGATTGAGGGCGAGGTGAGGGCCAAGCTGGCCACCATGAGCTTTGTCAATCGCAGCATCACTCTCGAGGGGCCGCTGAACCCAGATGCCTTCTGGCCCTTCGCGGACACGATTGGTGGCTCGCGCTGGCCGGGAACGATGGGCGGCCCGCGGAAGGACTGAGAGCCACTCACCCTGATCTTGTAGAACCAGAATTTGTAGGAGAAGAAAAGCATGAAAGAGTTTCGTGGCCGCGTCGCGGTCGTGACCGGCGGTGCGAGCGGGGTCGGCAAGGCGCTCGCCAAGGCCTTTCTAGCCGAAGGCATGAAGGTCGTGATTGGCGACGTCGAAGAGGCGGCACTCAAGAATGCCTGCGAAGAACTGGGTGGGGCGGTCACCGGCGTGGTGACCGACGTAAGAGATCCCGCCTCGGTGCAGGCCCTGGCCGACCATGTATTCGACACCCACGGCGCTTGTCACATCCTGTGCAACAACGCAGGCGTGGCGGTTGCCAACCTCAACCTGTGGGACACCGAACCCAGCGATTTCGAATGGGTCCACGGGGTCAACGTACGGGGCGTCGCGCACGGCGTACAGGCTTTCGTGCCGCGCATGATCGAGTCGGGAGAAGAGGGATTCGTGATGAACACCTCTTCCGGCGACGGTGGTATCTCACCGCTGGCGCAACAGGTCGTCTACGCGTCCAGCAAGGCCGCGGTTTCGATCATGACCGAATGTCTCGGGGCACAGTTGATCGGTCGCAATACCAAGCTGCGGGCCGCGATCTTCTATCCCTCGGGCGGCATGCTCGACACCGGGATCTGGACGACCCGCCGCAACCGCCCCGTGGAACTGGCTCGCAAGGCTGCGCCGGCCCCTGGTTCGGAGACGACCTTCGACGATTTCATGGCAGGCGCCAAGAAAGCCGGCTTCGATTTGCCGGTGCAAGATCTCGACGAACTCGCGCAATTCGCCCTCGACGGAATTCGCAACGAAGATTTCGTCATCATGATCGGGCGTGAGGACATGGAGGCCGACCTCGTTGCACGCGCCGCAAAGCTTGCTCGCGGTGAGTGCCCGATCGAACTTGAGCACATGGGGCTCGACTGAGCATCGGTGGCCGGCGCGCGTTTCGACGCGGCCGGCTGCTAGTCTTCATCTCATGGCAGCATGGCAATGGTTCGGCAATGCGCATCGCGCAATCTATCGAATGACCAACGGTCGCATCGGCTCGAGTTTGGCCGGGCGGCCGATGCTGCTGCTGACCACGACGGGTCGCAAAAGCGGCGAACCCCGCACCACGCCTCTTTCGTATCTACGAGATGGCGACGATTGCGTGGTTGTTGCGTCGAACAACGGCGCCGACCGACACCCCGCCTGGTGGTTGAATCTCGAGGCCAGTGCTGACGCCCAGATCAAGGTTGGCAGCGCAGAGTGGACCGTCAGGGCGAGTGCCGCCGAAGGGGAAGAACACGCGCGCATTTGGCCGCTACTGCTCGAATACAATCCGCAATATGCCCGGTACCAGGCCAAGACGAGTCGGAAGATTCCTGTTGTTGTTCTTCGTCGGGTCTAGAGAGGAGTTCCGTTCATGACGGCCGTTGAGCGACGGGCGCATCTCGTCGGTGTCGGCGAGACCCAGTACACCCGATGGGGCAAGATCGGCGACGTCACCGAACACGCCCTGGCCTGCCAGGCGATCCTGCGCGCTGTCGCGGATGCGGGTCTGACGATGGACGATGTCGATGGACTGGCTTCATTCGCGGAAGATCGCAACGAAGCGATCTTCCTGGCCGCCGAACTGGGCCTGCCTGAACTGCGCTTTGGCAACATGGTTTGGATGCCCGGCGGCGGAGGTGGCTGCGCGGCAGTCGCAAATGCTGCGATGGCGGTGGAAGCCGGCCAGGCCGAAGTCGTCGTGGTCTACCGCTCATTGTGTCAGGGGCAGTTCTTTCGCTTCGGCCAGGGAGGTCAGAAGGTCGAACCGCCGGCCGAGGATGCGCCACCACCACAGCTCCAACCCGCCGCGACCCCCTTGATGGCGTCGGTCGGATTCACGATGCCCTATGGATTGGTCATGGCCGCAGCGGCCTACGCGCTCCCGACTCGCCGACACATGCACCTCTACGGCACGACGAGCGAACAGCTGGGAATGATCGCGGTGACGTTTCGCGAGCACGCCTCTCGCAACCCGCGCTCGGTGATGGGCGATCGCAAACTCACCCTGGAAGATCACCAAAACTCACCGATGATCGCTGACCCCCATCGCCTGTTCGACTGCTGCCTCGAAAGCGATGGTGCCTGTGCGGTGGTGGTCACGACCGCGGAGCGCGCGCGGGATCTCGCAAAGCCGGGTGTCGAGGTTCTCTCGTCTGCCCAGGGCACGCCAAGGGGTTATGCGTTCGGCCCCTTTTCCAACGCCAGCGTCGCGGACGACCTCTACGCGACGGGGGGCACCGAAGCGCTTGCAAAGCGTCTCTATGGGCGCGCGGGTCTCGGGCCCGACGATGTCGATGTGGCCCAGATCTATGACCACTTCACCGGCTGTGTCCTGATGCAACTCGAAGACTACGGTTTCTGCAAACGCGGTGAGGGGGGACCCTTCATCGAGAGCGGCGCGCTCGCCTGGAAGGGCGGTTCGCTGCCCACGAATACCCACGGTGGCAGTCTCTCCGAAGCCTACATCCACGGCCTCAATCACGTCGTGGAGGGGGTGCGCTCACTGCGCAACGAATCAACCAGCCCCGTCGATGGCGCAGAAGTCTGTCTCGTAACGAGTGCGGCGTGTGTACCCTCGAGTTCGCTGCTGCTAGGGAGGTCGTCATGACAACACGCTGGTTCCCCGACACGATGCCCCAGCCCATGACCGGAAAAGAAGCGCTTCCGTTCTGGCAGGCCGCAGCCGAACACCGACTGGTCGCACAGGAGTGCGGCGACTGCGCGCACCTGCACTTGCCCCCGGCGCCCATTTGTCCGAGCTGCCGATCCGATGCCACGGGTTGGAAGGAACTCTCTGGACGGGGAGAGGTCTACACCTACACGATCATTCATCGAGTCGTGGCGTCCGGTCAGGATCTCCCGTTCGTCGTCGCCGTCATTGCGCTCGAGGGCGCTCCGGGGGTGAGGTTGATCTCAAATATCGTCGACACGCCGCCCGAAGAAATCGAAATCGGAATGCCGGTGGAAGTCGTCTGGGAGGACATGGGCCCCGATCTCACGCTTCCCCGTTTTCGAGCGGCAGCGTGACGACCACGGTGCCGGTTGCGTGATCTCCGAGATCGTTGGCGGCGCGAATCGCCACTTCGATCACGCATTCATCTCCTTCGTCCCGGGTGCTGGTGATCTGACCCGTAAATCGCAGCACCTGGCCGGGTACCGCGGGTGCGCCGAGACGAATTGCGATCTTGCGCACGAATGCGTGTGGTCCAGCCCAATCGGTGACATACCGCGCGACGTATCCGTTGGTGGTGAGGATGTTCATGAACACGTCCGGCGCACCCTGCCCTGTCGCGAAATCGCGGTCGTGGTGTGCGGGCATGAAGTCACGAGAGGCAATGGCTCCGGCGACGATCACGGTCGATGTCACCGGGAGTTCGAATACTGGCAGCTCATCCCCGGCGGCAACGTCACTGCTTCGCAAACTATTGGATGACGCAGCCGTCATGGTGCTCCTTCCATCGTGGTCGGATCGAACTTGAAGATGCGGAACAGTTGTCGGCCCACGACCTCTTCCGCGCCGTTGGTAAAGGTGGTGATCCAGGTCAAGAAGTATCCCTTGCCAAGTGAGGTGGTCTTGAGGTTCGAGATGGAGTCCATCTTGCTCGACGACCGGAGATGGTCGCCTGGTTTCAGGTAGCGCTCGAACTCCAGTTCGGAGTTGGTCGCCAGCGTGCCTACGTAGCCAGCCTTGTCGAGTTCGCTGATCGGACTGTCCGACATGTTTTCACTGGGGGCACCGCCACGCTCGGCAATGCCTTCGATCCTGGGACGGGGCATCGTCCAGGTCTGGAGCATCGCCGGAGGCGCGACGATGCCACCAAAGCGAGTCGTCGCGGCAAATGCCTCGTCGAGATACACCGGATTGCGATCGTCGAGGGCGTCAACCCAGTGCCGAATCATCGGCACGTTGACCGGGTCTGGCGCCACCACCGGCGCCGCAGGCCCGATCGGTTTCCCAATATATTTTTCGAGTCCGGCCCGGACGGGATCCGCATCATCATCCGCCATTGAATTCCTCTCGTACTCCTCACGGACTCGCCGCGGGTGTGGTGTCGTGTGGTGTTGTGCCGTAGAAAGTTAGTTGAAGTTGGCTGCAGCCACAGCGCCAGACTCGACTCCCTTTGACGCGGACGCTGTACCGCCTGGTTCGTAGCATGGTCCGTAGTCATGGCCGGGCTGATAACGGCCAAACTCGGGACTTCACCCCATCAAGCCTTGCGGACGAGTTTCCGCAAGAGATTGGAGGGGTCTCGTATTGGCGAAACTCAACAAAGTGAGTGTGGACAGCAAAAAATGGACGTAGCGCACGACCCCAAGGGTCGCGTCGAACTCGGTAAGCTGAGCATCTCGACTCTGGATGGCGTCGTACACAGCATGAAGCAGCGGCTGCGCGAAGGGAAAGCTGATGCGCCGATTCTGGAGGCGATGATCCCGGCGGTGCAACGCGGAGATTTGCGCTTTCCCGTCGTGCCCAAGGCCGCAATGCGGGTTCAAGAGATGATGCGTGACCCCCAGGTAAGCATCGAGGATTTGACTTCTGCCGTCTCGCTCGATCCCGCACTCGCGACCAAGGTTGTCGGCGTAGCGAACAGCGCTTATTTCCGCGGAGCCGATTCCATCCGCTCCGTCTCCGATGCAATCATGCGGCTCGGCACCCGCGAGGCCACCAGCATCGCGATCGCCCTGGCGATGCGCTCGAGCTTGTTCAAGGTTCCCGGATTCGAGAACGACGCGCGCTCTATCTGGCACCATTCGCTACTCGTGGCTCGTCTCAACGAGTCGTTCCTCGAGGATCGGCCGCCGTTTCACGACATGGCCTTCTTGATGGGGCTCGTACTCGACGTCGGACGCATCGTCGTGCTCGCTTTTGGGGCGCAGCTGGAGCATCGCAGCCATGATCGCAGCCATGGAGGCAGGCATCTTCCGATCCAGGGCGTGAAGGCCGCCGCCGATAGCCTTCACCCCATGCTCGGGGCGCTGATTCTTCAGTCCTGGAATTTCGACGACAATTTCATCCACACCATTCGCCACCATCACGATGCCGAGGTCGATGAGAAGAGCGACAAGCGAGCCGTGTTGATTCAGGCGTGCCAGCTCTCGGACGCCGTCGCCCAGCG
>JADFNE010000070.1 GCA_022563535.1 Myxococcales bacterium | reverse complement strand
TCGCCCACGGATATTTCTCCCATGAGAGCGACTTGAAGCTCGCCCAATAGTACTACTCCTTGTGCCGGTTCGACAAAAGAGAAGGCTCCCGGGCAATCAAGGGCTGCCCACAAAAACTCTGGAGCAACCACATTCTTCACAGAGGCGAGGGACGAATCAGGAATCCACGGGGATGCGACTAGATCGCGTCCGTCGACGGGGCCAGGAAAGATACCGAGCCCATCGCCTGGATCACGGTCAGGGCCGCAGACGAAACAAGACGGAAACCAATGAGAGTCGAACCCACGAAACCGACGAGAAGCCGCATCCGCATCTTCGTAGCTCAGCGACTCGAGGGGCTCGATCTCGACCGTTGCAGGACGCGCTTCCGCAATGAGGGCATCGTCGTCGAAGAGCGCGACGCTTCCTTTTGCGCGTCGCACCTCCAAGTTCGTGCTGAGTGGCGGGGGTACACGCAGTCGAACTGCAGCGGCACCGTCAATGAACTGCGCGAGGAGCCCGCAAACGTAACCACCGTTGCCCGATTCCGGAGGTCCATGGAACCGCCGGTCGATGAGAAGAGTTTCGGTCGTCAACGGGTCTCCCGCACAGTCGCGCCTGCACCTAACGGATCGGCATTCAGCGGCCAGCAACAGTGCTGACCGGACCCGACCCTGACGACACAGTATGCCATGCCGCCAGCGGGGCTTACCACCGCTATTCGCGAATCGGAACTACGTTCCTCTCTCGCCTGTTTTCCCGTAATGTCACCCTATATGAAATATAGAGAGTGACTTCTCGGGAAAGCACGGGGTAGGCAGACCCTGACAAAACGGAAAAGCAGTGGTGGGGGTGCATGTGATATTGCGGGAAAACGGGAAGCCGGTAGGGGTTGACGTTCCGGAGAAACTAGACGCTCACGATGTGCTGCGTTGACCGCTTGAGGCTAAGGGTCTTATGTCAAACCTTGAAATGAGAGAGCCATCACTGTCTTCGGGACTACAGATTAAGATCGGAAAGGCTCGGATGATCTGCCGGCTTTGGTCCAAGTGCCCAGTGATATTTGCGGTCATTTACTGCGATTGGGAGATCGTTGATGCTTGCGATTCGGCGCTGCATGAGTCCATTGTCCGCGAACTCCCAATTCTCATTGCCATATGATCGACACCAGTTCCCCGAATCGTCGTGCCATTCGTATGCAAAGCGCACGGCTATGCGCCGCTTGTCGAATGCCCACAGTTCCTTGATCAGCCGGTAGTCCAACTCTTTCGACCACTTGCGGGTGAGAAATTCGACAATGGCCTCCCGCCCCGCCAGGAACTCGGAACGGTTTCGCCAGACACTGTCGGCCGTGTACGCCAATGAAACCTTGGCGGGGTCACGAGAATTCCAGCCGTCTTCTGCCATTTGGACTTTCTGTTGGGCGGTTTCCAAGTCGAACGGCGGCAGCGGCGCTCGAGGTTCATCCACGTTAGACATCCGGTTTCCTGCCTTTTGGTTATCGCTTCGGGTAAGTGTCAGGTATTCGAGATTGCCGGTCTTGTCAATCGTCGGGTGGTATAGCGCAGACAATCCCCCATTCCCTTGTAGCCGAGCCGACCAAATTTAACTAGCTCAGTTACAGTACCACTACAATTCAAGCTCTCTGGCGAACATTGATCGCATCGACCCGTCGCGTGCAGATCCTCACTATGGCGGACCCACGTCAGTCGCGGTCGTGCAACACAAGGTCACGTCGGAACGACAGATATGGTCGCATCTGTTTTCCCGCAAACTCACATCCCCACCTGCTCACTCTCTGTTTTCCCGTAATGTCACCCTATATAAAATATAGAGAGTGTTTTTTCGGAAAAGCACACGGCAGGCAGACCCTGACATTACGGGAAAGCAGCGGTGGAGTGCATGTGACTTTGCGGGAAAACAGATGGCTGGTGGGGCCGCTGCAGCGGCTTGTTGGGCGGCTGTTCGCGACGACCTGCCCGCGAAACTGGGTGTATGTTGCACTTCAAATCTGAAGCTAGACGGCGGAACAGCCAGTTTCTCTATCAACCTTTAGTTCGGGCGAGTCAACAGACGGACGAACATCCACAGACCAAACAGCAACTGGGAGGAAAATCCGACTACGAGAAGATTGGGGTCGCCTTTTTGCGCCGCAATGATTCCGAGAAGGGCAAGGAGAGCCAAGCTGTATAGGGAGACGGTGTAGATGACCCAGATCTCGGTCGTCGAATCGGAATCCTTCCTATGTCGCAAAGCGGTTGGAATAAGAAATGCCAAGTTCGGTACGGTAAAAACAATGCCCACAGCGGCGGAAACTGAGGCCGATTCGGCTTCGTCCAACCCGACGCTAGAGGCGCTATAGAGCGCCAGACAGCCGGCAAGAACACTAGACGAGCTGAGCAGAACAGCTTGTAGTCGGGTTCGCTCCATTGGACGGAACAAGCGTTCGCGTCCCGCAAAAGTCGAGGAAACGCCACTAAATCCTGCTAGGGCTATCGCGAGTTCCGCGAGAAGCGAATAGATGTCGGGAATACTTTCCAATAGTTCCGCCGCCTAACGGATCGGAGTTCAACGGCGTTGAATAGCGCCACCGAGGTCGCCGACCCTGAAAAAGTTGATGCCAAAAGGTACTGCGGTCAGTTGAATCGCGCTATTCAGCGTCCGGTTGGGCGGCTTGTTGGGCGGCGGGCGCGGCGCCACTCTCGGGCGCTCGCCTGAGTTTGCGCGAGTCACAGATACTCACCGAGCCCAACCTGCCGATGACGCTTGGCAAGCTCGCCGCGCCGACCGAGATCCGCGTGCGCTCCGGCGTGCAAGGCGTCGATTATATGGGGCCGAATGCATTCTTTACCGCGGCGCTACCGCGGGCACAATTCTGTGCGGTCGACTTGATCTACTAAGCTTGATCTACTGACAAGGATCAGTCGAAACACGCGACCATGATCGTCTTGCCGGCGAGTTGCGCGCGTAGCCAATGTCGCTTCGTGCCGGCTGAACGGCCGGCTTGTAGCATCAGGCAATCGTCTTCGAGTGCGGTGCCGATGAAGCGAATATCACAGCGGCCACGCGCGGGCCAGGGATGGCCAGAAGCTGTAACCAACTTGAAACCGAGTGCGGCGGTGTGCATGCCCTGGGCGACGGGTGCCGCGTAGCCGAAGCGCTGTGCGATCTCGCGATCCGAATGAAAATTGCCCTTGCCCGCGAATGCGGCCATCGATGCGAGATCCAGAATCTGTTCGGCGTCCTGCGTGTCAGTCAGATCATTTGGCCAAGCGAGCGACTCGCTAGCCGCTTCCGGGAGGCCTAGGGTCGGCGCTTGAGGCACAACGAACTCTGAAGCAGTCATCCATAGCGGCTCACCTTCGGCATTGCAGACGCTGCCCTGGAAGCAGACATAGGCCTTGCCGCGCCGATTGGTCACCGTTGTTATGTCGGTCGCAACGCGCAGCGTTTCGCCCACCTTGGCGGTGCCGATGACTTCGATCTGTTGACGCGTGTGCAGGATATTTCGCGGCAAGACGCGAAAGGCGATCCCAACTGCTAGATTGCCAGCCAATGCGGTCGGGATCCGGTCGCTCGCGACTTCGTGAACGCCGCGCGCGAGCCGCGCCACGGTGGATTCGCGCACCGTGACATCCCAGCTCGGGACCGCATAGCCTGGGCGCACCTTGGCGAAGTTGACTGGCCATGCTTCGTCGAGCCCGGCGATCGTCATAGACGACTCCCACGCTGTCTGACGGATCGAAGATAGGCGGCACCGAATCGCGCCGTCCGCTCCGCCGAGCCTGAAAAGGTTGATGCCAGGACGGTACAGCGGTCAGTTGAATCGCGCTATTCGGTGTCCGATTCATCGCTCGACTCTTTGAGTGGCTGAACAACAAGTTTCAATCCGAATTCTCTGGCCGCCTCTCGCATTGCCTGACCGCCCGTTTCGGTAAATACAACGGTTTCTGTGACGCGGGCTCCAGCACGCTTGGCAAAAATGGAAGCTGGGAAATCTGAGGCTGTTGCGTTCAATGCAGTATCGCTGCTGCGCCGCGTCTGCACGCTGTACGTTGAGGAAGGTTTGCTCGACAAGAATCCGGCCAAAGGTGCCAGGAAAATCGTGAGCACTGTGGCAAGGCGTTACAAAAAGGAAGTCGGGCGCATTGATTCATGGACGTTCAAGGAATCACGCACTCTGCTCGAGATTGCAGAAGCCAAAGAGAAGACCATATACCCCGCCGTTCTCGCACTGCTGCACACCGGAATGCGGCGCGGCGAAATGCTTGCGCTGCGCTGGGGGGATGTGGACTTTGATCGCTTGAGGATCACGATTCGCCGGGCAATGGTTCGCGGGAAGGTCACAGTGCCGAAGAGCGGCAAGGCGCGCGAAGTCCCGCTGTCGGCTGAACTGGCAGGCGTGCTGCACGACATGGCCGAGACGCGGCATCGACGAGAAGGCTTCGCCGATCCGGGCTGGGTGTTCCTCTCGGCCCAAGGCCAGCAGCTTATGGAGCGGAACTTCAACCGTTCGTTCACGCGACTCACTACCGCCGCAGCCAAGAAGGAGGTTCGACCACTAAACCTGCATTGCTGCCGGCATACGTTTGCGACATTGGCGCTTGAGTCTGGCCGGAACATCAAGTGGGTGGCAGAGATCCTGGGGCACTCGGACCCGACCATTACGCTTCGGACCTATGCCCATGCCATGCACAAGGCCGACGATGATCTGGGTTTTCTGGCAACTCCAAGAGGCGAAAGTGCTTACCGTCCCAGGACCGTCCCGAACCGTCCCAGGATTTTTTCTGAACCTCGTAAGTAGTTGAAAAATGGTGACCCGGGTGCGATTCGAACGCACGACCCCCAGCTTCGGAGGCTGGTGCTCTATCCAGCTGAGCTACCGGGCCAGCATGGTGGGACGTAGTGGACTCGAACCACCGACCCCTGCCGTGTGAAGGCAGTGCTCTAGCCAACTGAGCTAACGTCCCATCAAGAAAGCAGTTTTTAGCGCCAACGGCGCGGATTGCAAGCTGGCCTGGGCAGCTGGAAAGTGGGGAAGCGGAAAGATGGGAAGTGGCCGGCCTAGGCCTCCTCGTCCCGGTGGGCTCGGGCGGCTTCGGTGAAGGCCACGAACAGAGGGTGGGGATCGAAGGGCTTGGAGGCGAACTCCGGATGGAACTGAGACGCTATGAAGAAGGGGTGATCTGGGAGTTCGATGACCTCGATGAGATTGCCGTCCGGTGACATGCCCGAAAAGACCATTCCCGCTTCCGACAGGCGCTCTCGGTACTCGTTGTTGAATTCGTAGCGGTGTCGGTGGCGTTCGCTGATCTCGGTCTTGCCGTAGGCCGCGTGGGCTCGGGTCCCCTCCTTCAATACACAGGGATAGGCACCCAGGCGCATGGTCGCGCCCTTGTCTTCGATCTCTTCCTGGCCGGGTAGCAGCGCGATCACAGGATGCGGCGTATCGCTACTCACTTCCGTGGAGTTGGCTCCCTCAAGTCCTGCGACATTGCGGGCAAATTCGCAGACCGCGAGTTGCATGCCGAAGCAAATCCCGAGATAGGGGATTTTGTTTTCGCGCGCGTATTGCACCGCTCGAATCTTTCCTTCGGCCCCACGCGAACCAAAGCCGTGGGGAACCAGGATCCCGTCTGCCTGTGAAAGAACACTGGCGTCGACGAGCTTTTCTGAATCGACGTACTCGATGACCACTTTGGTTTTGATCGATACGCCGCCGTGCACCAGCGCTTCGTTCAGACTCTTGTACGATTCGGTGAGATCGACGTACTTACCCACCATCACGATGGTGATTTGGCCTTCGGGGTTGCGCAAGGCCGTCGAAAGTTCTTCCCATTTCCGCAGGTCGGGTCGCCCCGTCCACATGTTCAGCACCTGGCTGATTTTTTCGTCCAGACCCTCACCCGCAAACACGAGCGGCACGTCGTAGATGGTGTCGACGTCTTTTGCCGTAATGACGGCGTCTTCGTCGACATTACAGAAGAGCGCGATCTTGGCCTTGATGCTCTTGGAAAGGAAGCGGTCAGTGCGGCAGAGAATGATGTCGGGCGCGATCCCCACCGACTGCAGCTCTTTCACCGAGTGCTGGACGGGCTTGGTCTTGACCTCTCCCGCGGTCGCCAGATAAAACACGGGTGCCACATGAATGAAGCAGGTGTGCTGTCGGCCGACCTCGGAGCGAAACTGGCGAATCGCCTCCAGGAACGGCAGCGATTCGATATCGCCCACGGTGCCGCCAATTTCGACCAAGATGATGTCGATGTTCTGCGCTGCTTCGTAGATGCGCTCTTTGATCTCATCCGTCACGTGGGGGATAACCTGGACAGTGCCACCCAGGTAGTCGCCGCGGCGCTCTTTGGCGATCACGGTGTCGTAGATGCGGCCCGCGGTGACGTTGTTCACCTGGCTCAGCACCGATGTGGTGAAGCGTTCGTAGTGGCCGAGATCGAGATCGGTTTCGGCGCCGTCTTCGGTGACGTAAACCTCGCCGTGTTGAAACGGATTCATGGTTCCGGGATCGACGTTCAGGTACGGATCCAGCTTTAGAAACGTGACCCGCAAACCGCGCGCTTCCATCAGCGCGCCGATGGACGCCGAAGCGAGACCTTTGCCCAACGAAGAGAGCACGCCCCCCGTTACAAAAATGTATTTGGTTTGCCTTGCGTGCATCATCGCCTCCCCCCTCCCCCATTCACTTGTTCCATCGAGTCAGTATTCGTCAGCTCAAGCTGCATCGGGTGAGGTCGATGCATTACTGCGTGCGATAGGGTGAACCGTGGGGGTCGAATAGAGAGTATCCGATGTGCATACTGACTACCATCACTCGCATCGCTCGACTTCTGCCAAACGGTGTTTGCACTCACGGCAGCAGCGCCATTTCGGTTAGTCCCGTCGTCTCGTCCCAACCCTGCATGACGTTCAGGCATTGAACCGCCTGACCGCCCGAGCCCTTCACCAGGTTGTCGATCGCAGAGAGCGCAACCACGTTCCCGGTGCGCTCGTCCAGCGTCACTGATACATCGCAGTAATTGCTTCCTTTTACCGACTGCAGCTTTGGCGTTTCTCCTGGGGGCAACACCCTGACGAAGGGTTCGTCCGCATAGGCCGTAGCTAGAATTTCTTGCGCGGTATCGGCGCTGAGAACGCCCCGCGAACGCATCAGCACGCTGGTGACGATTCCGCGGATGGTGGGAATCAGATACGGGACAAAGGTCAAGCTGACATCCCGATTGGCCGCGAGGCTCGCCTCCTGTTCCATTTCTGGCCCGTGCCGATGGCTCCCCACCTTGTACGCATGGGAATTGCCGTCGAGTTCTGCAAACAAGAAACCCTCCTGCAGGCTGCGCCCGGCGCCGGAGACCCCGGACTTGGCGTCGACGAAGATTCCATCGGTTTCCACCACCCCCGCGCGCAAGAAAGGCAGCATCGGGAGCAAGGCACCGGTCGGGTAACAACCCGGCGCCGCGATCAGCGCAGCACCCGGCAGCAGCTCCCGGTAGATTTCGGGCATGCCGTATACCGCCTGTCCAAAGAGCTCAGGGGCTTTGTGCTCGCCATACCACTGGGCGTAGACCGCTTTGCTGCGCAGCCGGAAATCGGCCGAGATGTCCAGGGTCACGATCGAAGCCTTGCGGAGTGCAGCCACGGTCGTGGCCGAGGCCGCATGGGGTAGACAGCTGAAGGCCACATCGACTCGCCCGGCCAGGCTCTGGGGATCGTTGGCCTCGAAGCACAGATCCGTCAGGCCGCGAAGCGCGGGGAAGCAGTCGGCCGCCGGTTTCCCGACGCGCTGTTCGGATGTCACCACGGCCAACTCGAGTTCTGGGTGGCGCAGCACGATGCGCACCAGTTCGAGACCCGTGTATCCACTCGCGCCTATGATCGCAACTCTCATCTCAGTTCTCTTTTTGTCTGTCTCAGCTACCCGTTAATACTCAAAAGTCGTCTCAAAAGGAAACGGGAGACCCGAAGGGCCTCCCGTTTCGAGAGAAAGCTCATATCCCCTCGAGGATCAACGCTTCGAGAACTGGAAGCGCGCGCGAGCGCCCTTCTGTCCGTACTTCTTGCGTTCCTTGCGACGGGAGTCTCGCGTGAGATACCCCGCCTGCTTCAGCGTCAAGCGGCGCGCCGGATCGAGCTTCTCGAGCGCCCGGGCGATCCCGTGGCGCAAGGCACCGGCCTGGCCAGAGATGCCACCACCGCAGATGTTTGCGTGGATGTCATAGGTTTCGAGGGTTTCGGTGTCCGCGAGCGGTTGTTGCACGACCTTGTGCAGTGCGGGCCGCGGAAAATACTCGTCAAAGGCGCGACCATTGACAATGATCTGGCCCGAGCCAGCCATGATCCGCACCCGGGCGATGGCGCTCTTGCGCTTGCCAGTGGCGATTGTGACCTCAGCCAAGTTTCAGCTCCTCTGGTTTCTGTGAGGCGTGGGGATGATTGGGACCGGTGTAGACCTTGAGCTTGGTCGCCATCTTCCGACCGAGAGAACCCTTGGGCAGCATACCCGTCACGGCCTTGCGAACCACACGGTCTGCATGGGCCGAAGCCAGAAGTTTCCCCGCCGTGATTTCTTTCAGCGAGCCTTTGTAGCCCGAGTGTGAGTAGTACTTCTTTTGCGCGAGCTTGTTGCCCGTGAGTTTGATCTTTTCGGCGTTCACCACGATCACGTACTCCCCGGTGTCGACATGGGGGGTAAAGATCGGCCGGTGCTTGCCGCGCAGCACGCTGGCGATGCGTGTGGCCAGCCGGCCGAGCACCAGATCCGTGGCGTCGACCACAAACCAACCTCGCTCGACCTCCGCAGGCTTGGTGCTCTGGGTCGCCTTGTGCGCTGTGGCTCCCATTGGGGTTGCTCTCCTCACTCGTCACAGCAGCCCGAACGCCAGGATCGTGGATCCGGGCAGTTCGGGGTGCAAAAAACAGCCGTCTCTCAACCGTCTCTCAACGGTCTGTCTCTCAACCGTCTCTCAACCCAGCCATCCAGCCGTCTGATTGTCGGGATTGCTGGGGTTGTCCAAATATGGGACCGGCAATTTTTAACGGAGTGGCACGCCCACGTCAAGTGGGATCGACCGTGCAAAGAGGCCTTAACGGGCTGACTTTCCAGGGGAAACCTCGCCGGGGCCCAATGCGCCGGGCGGCGAGTCCGCATACCGCACCCAGACCAGGGTCAAGCCCAAAGCCTGCGCCGTGGGACCGGCTTGTCCGCGGTCGCGGCTCTCGAGCAACGCAGCCATGGAACCGGGCGCCCGTCGCCCGCGACCCACTTCGAGAAGTGTCCCGGCGATGTTCCGCACCATGTGGCGCAAGAACCCCGACCCCTCGACTTCGATCAAAATCTCTCCCCCTCGAACCCCTAGGATGTCGATCCGAAACAACTCTCGCACGGTCCCTTCGACCTCCGAACCCGCCGCCTGGAAGCAGGCAAAATCGTGCACGCCCAACAGCATCTGGGCAGCGCTGCGCATCGCCTCGAGATCGAGCGCCCGCGGGAAGTGCAACCAACGTCCTTCCCGCAAGGGGGAGCGCAGTGGGCCGTTCCAGATGGCATAGCGGTAGAGCTTGGAGACGGCCTGTCTGCGGGGGTCGAAGTCAGCCGAAGCCGGCTCGGCCGAGAGCACCACCACGTCCCGAGGTAGATTGCCGTTGAGCGCGCGGAGCAGCTCTCCGCTGTCGAGACTCGTGTCGAGAGAGAGCGCTACGACCTGCCCTTCCGCGTGAACCCCAGAATCGGTGCGCCCAGAACCCTGGACTCGAGCCGGGGCTTGCGAAATCTTCTCGGCGGCGACCAGCAGACAGCCTTGCACGGTCCGGCAATCACCGGCCTGGATTTGCCATCCCTCAAAGTTGGAACCGTCGTATTCGAGAACCAGGCGAAAATCGCGCACCCGCAGCGCTCCTCAGCCGGTGCCCAGGCAGGTCTCGGCGATCTTGGCGGCGTTGATCGCCGCAAGCCGCAGGGTGTCCGCTGCAACCCAAAGCAGAATGCCATTCTCGACCGAGGGATCCCGGCGCACCCGCCCCACCGCCACAAAGTCCTGGCCCGCGGTCTCGCGAGTAGATGGACCGATATCGTCCTCGTCCCAGAGTTCGAGGCCCGGGGCTTTGCGAAATAATTCGCGGGCTTGTTCGACCGAAAGGGGACGCCGGGTCTGGACTGAGAGTGCGCTGCCGTCGCCGACAAACGTCGGCACCTGAATGGACGTCGTCGTCATTGCGAGATCCGTCGCGACCAACCGGCGAACGTCACGCAGCAAGTCGCTCTCGCAACTGGCGGCGAAGTCCCCTTCCCGTTCACCCGGAAGCGCGAAGCAGTCGAAGGCCACCTGGCTCGGGAAGACATCGTCGGGCGGTACGTCTCTTTGATTGAGCAGGTTCAAGGTCTCGGCTGACAATGCGTCGATCCCTGCGCGACCCGCACGGGACGCCGAATGCAGCACCGTACCCACCACGCGTTCGATTCCCGATGCCCCCTCGATCGCCGCCAGTACATGGGACCACGCCAGCGACACGCCTGCGGGCGAAGCAATCACTGGCGCGTTGCGAATCAGATCCGGTGCACAGAGATCGGCGACGTAGAGCGGGACTTCGGAGGATCCCGCCGCCATCGCGCCGGTACAATCGATACACGTCACTTCGCTGTGCAGCGCGTCGCGCACTAGATCCAGCGCGACCGCCGGCGGCGTGCAGATCATCAATAGATCGAGACCGCGCAGGGTCTTGGGCGCGGATTCGATCACAACGGACTCGACACCAAAATCGATTTCTTCGCCGACTGATTTGTCCGTCGCAAAGAGCTTGAGTTCTTCCACCGGAAAGCGGCGATCCGACAAGACTGAGAGAAGTTCTCGCCCAAGGGTTCCCGACGCCCCCGCGATCCCGACACGCAACCCTTTCGACTCGTTACTCATGCCTGCCCCAATTGTTCGAGGACACGGTCGCCCATCTCAGTGCAGCCAATGGTCGGTCGGTCTTCGCCTTCGAGCACGATGTCCCGGGTGCGGTGTCCGGCATCGAGCACCGCGTCGACGGCAGCGCGAATTTCACCGGCCGCTTCGTGGGCGCCGAAAGAGTGCTCGAGCAGCATGGCCCCGCTCAAGATTGCGGCGAGGGGGTTGGCGAGATCTTGGCCGGCAATGTCCGGGGCCGAGCCGTGCACGGGCTCATACAGACCGAGCCCTCCCTCAGCGAGGCTCGCCGAGGGAAGCATGCCCAATGAACCGGTGATCATGGCGGCCTGGTCCGAGAGGATGTCTCCAAACAGATTCCCCGTCACGATGACGTCGAAACGGCGCGGCTCCTTCACCAACAGCATCGCGCATGAATCCACCAACTGGTGGGCGAGTTCGATTTCGGGATAGTCCTTCGCAACTTCTTCAACGACTTCCATCCACAACTGCGAGACTTCCAACACGTTCGCCTTGTGGACGTGGGTCAGATGTTTGCGTCGCCCCCCGGCGGCTTCGAAGGCCACCCGGCAAATTCGCGCGATTTCATTTTCGTCGTACACCATTGCGTTGCTGGCCCGGCGCACTGGCCCCGATCGATCGATGAAGCGCGGCTCTCCAAAGTAGATGCCGCCGGTCAATTCGCGCACGACGAGCATGTCGATGCCTTCGACCACTTCGGGTCGCAGACTCGAAGCCTGGGCGAGGGCAGAGAAGACCTGGGCGGGGCGCAGGTTGGCAAACAATCCCAACGCCTTGCGAATGCCCAGGAGTCCCTTCTCTGGCCGGGTATCCACAGACATATCGTCCCACTTCGGGCCGCCGACGGCACCCAGCAGGATGGCTCTACTGTCTCGACATCGCTCGATCACATCATCTGAAAGAGGAGTGCCCTTCGCGTCGATCGAAGCTCCGCCGATCAGCGCTTCTTCGAAGACGAGCTTGATGTCGTGCCGTTGGCAAACCACTTCGAGCACGCGCTGTGCCTGCCGTGTGACCTCGGGACCGATCCCATCACCGGGCAGTACAACAATACGATCCATCGACTTTCCTTTCCGTTTCTAGTTGCAAGTAGATTGAGCGGGACGAGATCGGCGCGAGCATGCGCTCGAGTCAGATTCCCTTGGGCGCAGCGACCTGGCGCCGCCGCTTGTGCCATTCGAGTTTGTTGAGGGCGTGGACGTAGGCCTTGCCGCTGGCGACCAGAACGTCTTCGTGTGCCCCACGACCGATCACCCGGCGCCCCTCCTCGCTCACCGTCACCGAGACTTCGCCCAGGGCATCGAGCCCCGCCGTCACGGCGTGCACCTGGTATTTCTCGAGCACGCTCTTGGTTTCGGTGAGTTCGCTGATGCCCTTGAAGATCGCGTCTACAGGTCCCACGCCGAGACTCGTGCACTTGCTCAGGTGACCGTCCACCGTGATCTCGACGGTCGCACTCGGCGTGCCGAAGGTCCCGCAGGTGATACTGAGTTCGCCGAGTACGAAGCGGTCTTCATCCGTTTCGACCATGTCGGCGACAATGGCTTCGATGTCCTCGTTGAAGATCGTCTTCTTGGCGTCGGCCAGACTCTTGAAGCGCCGGAAGGCTTTTTCGAATTCCTCACCCTCTACGTTGATCCCCAGTTCCTCGAGTCGCTCGTGAAACGCGTGACGACCAGAATGTTTGCCGAGCACGAGTTCGTTGGAAGCCCGTCCGATCGACTCGGGGGTCATGATCTCGTAGGTGATCGCCGCCTTGAGCACGCCGTCCTGATGGATACCCGCCTCGTGGGCAAAGGCATTCTCCCCGACAATCGCTTTGTTGGGTTGGACGGGGACACCGGTAATCGAAGAAAGCAGGCGACTGGACGAATAGATTTCCTGGGTATTGATCTCGGTATCAACGCTGCCGAATTGATCGCGCCGGGTGCGAAGGGACATCACCACTTCTTCGAGGGATGTATTGCCCGCCCGTTCGCCAATTCCGTTGACCGTGCACTCGACCTGACGCGCTCCCGCGCCAATGGCCGCGAGGCTGTTCGCCACCGCGAGACCGAGATCGTTGTGGCAGTGGACGGAGAAAATCACGTCTGCGGCACCGGGCACCCGCGCCCGCAGATCGCAGATCAGCCGTTTGTACTCGTCCGGGGTCGTGTACCCGACGGTGTCGGGGACGTTCAGGGTCGTGGCCCCGGCCTCGATGGCGGTCGTGAAGACTTGCACTAGATAGTCGATATCGGAGCGGGTCGCGTCTTCGGCGGAGAACTCGACGTCGTCCACAAACGACCGAGCCTGGCGAACCGCGCGATCGACCTCGGCCAGGACCTGCTCGCGACTCATGCGCAGCTTGTGCTTGAGGTGGATATCGCTGGTTGCGATGAAGGTGTGGATCCGGGGGGTGTTCGCGTGTTCGAGCGCCTTGGCCGCGCGATCGACATCTTCGCTCGAAGTGCGCGCCAGCCCGCAAATGATCACGTTGCGAATTTCTCTTGCGACCGCATCGACCGCCTGGAAGTCACCTTCACTCGCAATCGGAAAGCCAGCTTCAATGACGTCGACCCCGAGTCGTTCCAGCTGGCGCGACAAAGTCAGCTTTTCGTTTCGGTTCATGCTGCAGCCCGGCGACTGCTCTCCGTCACGCAAGGTGGTATCGAAGATTCGAATCAATTCACGACTCATGATGGTCCCCCAGGAGACGTTGTGTCGGCTCCGGCAACGTTCGCTTCTTCATCCGGATTGACGCGCTCGAGAATTTTACCCGTGCGGTAGCGGTAGTAGAGTTCAAAGGGACCCGAAGTCACGTACACGATGCCCACGATGAAAAAGCTGACCTCGGGTTTTGCGATCAAGGCGATGAAGACCACGACCGCAATCGTAATGGCCCGGTAGCCGCTAAAGGAAGGCAAGTCCTTGTTGCTGAGATAGGGAATCGGCGAAACCATCAACAGGCCGATCAATGCCAAACCGAACGCGGGAAGCATCGCGGGCATGTTCACATGGATCCCGCTCTCACGCAGAAACCCGACAAACCAAACCGTCGAAACCACCATGCCTGCAGCCGCAGGACTCGGCAATCCGTCGAAACGTCCGCGGTATTTTCCAGAGGTTACGTTGAAACGCGCCAGCCGCAGGGACGCGCACGCCGTGAAGACAAACGCCATCACCCAGCCCGTCCACCCCAACTCCATGAAGTGACCCGCGTGAAACGCGATCATCGCCGGCGCCACGCCAAAGGAGACGGTGTCGGCAATCGAGTCGTATTCCATGCCAAACTTGGTGACGGAATTGGTCATCCGGGCCGCGCGACCGTCGAGGACGTCGAAGATCCCGGCCAGGAGAATCGCCCAGGAGGCTTGTACGGGGTCCCCGGTGCTGGCCTTGACAATGGCGTAGAACCCGGCCGCGAGGTTGCCCGTCGTCAGGATGTGGGGAATCAGCGGAGCAAAGCCCTTGGACGATGCTCGCCTGCGCGAACCGCGCCGCCGACGCCTCCCCTTGCGTGCGGTCTTCACTTCCGTGGCGTCGGTACCCACTCAAAGACCCCCTTCAACCGTTGGGTCGGCTAGTTCTTCGCGCGATCGACCAACTGCCCTTCCTTGAGCCAGGGCATCAGGCCGCGCAGACGCGCGCCGACTTCTTCCATCGGATGTTCGGCGGCTTGACGACGCATGGCCTTGAACGCAATGCCCCCGGACTTGTTCTCGAGGATGAAGCGCTTGGCAAACTCGCCGTTCTGAATCTCGGTGAGGATATCTTTCATGCGCGCCTTGGTATCGGCGTCGATCACCCGAGGTCCACTCACAAAGTCGCCGTACTCGGCGGTATTCGAAACCGAGTAGCGCATGTTGGCGATGCCGTCCTGATAGATCAGGTCGACGATCAACTTGACCTCGTGAATGCACTCGAAGTAGGCCATCTCGGGCGCATAGCCCGCTTCGACCAGAGTCTCGAAGCCCGCCTTCATCAGCGCCGTCAGCCCACCGCACAGAACAGCCTGCTCGCCGAACAGATCGGTTTCGGTCTCTTCTCGGAAGGTGGTTTCAATGATGCCCGCGCGGCCACCGCCGATCGCGCTCGCATAGGCGAGTGCAATCTGCAGGGTGTCACCGGTGGGATCTTGATGCACGGCGACCAGGCAGGGCACACCTTTGCCGTTTTCGTAGTGATCGCGAACCGTGTGCCCGGGGCCCTTGGGTGCCACCATGAACACGCCGATGTCTTCGGGCGGCGTAATCGCTTCAAAATGAATATTGAATCCGTGGGCCACGCAGAGATAGTTGCCGGGCTCGAGGTTGCTCGCGATTTCGTTGGCGTACACATCCGCCGCGAGTTCATCGGGGAGTGTCAGCATGATGATGTCAGCGCGGCTCGCGGCTTCGCTGACCGTTGTGACGGACAACCCGGCGGCCTCGACCTTCGACCAACTCGATGAATCCTTGCGCAGGCCGACCACCACGTTCACTCCCGAAGCGGCGAGGTTCTGGGCGTGGGCGTGCCCCTGGCTGCCATAGCCCATGATCGCCACGGTCTTGCCTTCCAGGCGGCCAAGATCTGCGTCTTTGTCGTAATAGATGTTGAGTGCCATCGGTCGGTTCATTCCCTTTTTCTTCAATTGCGACTGCGACGATCGGGCTCGCCACGTCGTAATTGCGTTTCGTCACGGGTGTCCCCGCGCTGCGTACTCCCGCGCACGACGGACCGGAATACAGCATTTTGCCGGAAGCCTTGCCGAGAGACTTTGGTCTCCGAAAGCGCGGCGCTACAGGGTAGCCCTCTAGCTTGGTCCCGATGGGCTAACTCCGCGAGACTACGAGAGGTTTCCTGCGATGTCAAAGGAGGCTTCCGAGCCCGCAGAAAGCGCCGACCCGGCGATTTCGCCGGCCAATCAGACGCCGCTGGGCGGCTCGAAGCGCTCTGCGGTCCGGCTGACCTCTGCCTCGGCCCGGCGCACATATCGCGGCGCGAGAGCCGAAGCCGCAACGTCCTTGCCCGCGGCCAGATGAGACAGGGCGAGACGGCCAATGCTCGAAGCACTCGGTTCCAGGACTTCGTCCAGGTTGCAGCGGATCTCATCACTCCGCAGTTCCCGCAGCCTCTCAGCCACGATCAACGCCCCGTCGCCGACAATCCGGCAACCCGAAGGCAATCGCTCGGCCAACTCGTCGGCGCTGTAAACGAGTTCGGGCAATACATCTTCCCGGGGAGCAAAGCCCTGATCCGAACCCGCGAAGCCCGCCGCATAGACCTCTCCGCGCTGGGCATTCAGCGCCCCCACGACCACCGCCGCGGTGTCCGAACTGGCTTCTGCGAGGGCCTGCAGGGTAGAGATCGGTATCACCTTCACCCGGGTACCCAACACGAGACCCTTCACCGTGGCCACGCCAATTCGCAAGTTGGTAAAAGAACCCGGACCGATCGACAGCGCGATGGCGGCGAGATCGTCGATCCGGATTTCGCTTTCCTGCAGGACTCGGTCGATCAGAGGCAGCAAACTTTCGGCCTGCTGGCGGTCGGTCTCGGCGGCGCGCTCTACCACGAGCTTGTCCCCCGCAAGCAGCGCCACGCTCGCGATCCGGGTCGCCGAACAGAGTGCGAGGCAAAGTTCGCCCCCACCCTTCACACTGGCCGCCCCGGCTGAGTTCACAGTCCGGTGCCGCGCAACCATTCGACGAAGTTGCCCCAATGCCTGGAGAGATCGTTCCAGAAGGCCAGGCCCATCAGCATGAGCAAGAAGGTCAGACCGATCTGCTGGGCGATTTCGCGACTGCGCAACGAAAGGGGGGAACGCTTGATGCCTTCGACCATGAAGATCAGCGCCTGGCCCCCATCGAGAATCGGAATCGGGAGCAGGTTCAAAAAGCCGAGATTGATACTGATGAAGACCATGGTGTTGATATAGACGATCCAGCCCATGTCGAGGGATTTGCGCGCGACCTCGGCGATCCCGATCGGACCGGAGACGTTTTCGAGTCCCACTTCGCCACTGATCAACTTTCCCATGCTGCGCAGGAACAAGGCCGAGCGTTCGATCGTCATCCGAGTCGCCCTGGGAATTGACGCCAGGGGATTGAGGATCTTTTCAATGTGTTGCACCCCGGGCAGCGTGGGAAAGCCGTGGGTGATCCCGATGAGATAGACCACCTGCTCCATTCCCGTGATGTCGAACGGACCGGGGATCTTGCTCTCGACGGGCGCGATCTCAACCTGTCGCGTCTCGCCGTTGCGGGCATAGGTGATATTGAGTGTCCGGCCTCCGCTGGTGCGCACGACTTCGGCGAAGCTGGCGAAACTCCCGATGGGATTGCCATCCACCGCGAGAATCAGGTCACCACTGGCCAACCCCGCCAGTTTGGCGGGCATGTCGTCGCTCACGTCCCGCACCAGCACGGCCGCGGGAATCACCCCGAGTTCGCTTATGGTTGCTACGGCCGGAACCACGAGTTCCACTGTTTCGACCGCGTCGCCAATTCCGCGCTCGACGCTTACCGCCAGCGACGCCCCGTGGTTTGCGGCGGCGTAGACCTCGGCGAGCGTCTCCCAGTCTTCGACCGGAGCGCCACCCACGAGATTTACGCGATCCCCCGAAAGCAATCCCGCCCGGGCGGCTGGAGAATCGGCCAGGGGTACACCGATCATGGTGGGCAAGCGCCGATGTCCGGCACCGATCCAGCCGATTTCGATCACGCCGCCAAACTCGTCCATGCCTGAACGTATCTGCACAGGAATCTCGAAGGAGAGTTCGTCCCCTTTGCGCAACACTCGGATGTGAATGGGACTGTCGTCGTGTTTGCGGATCGCCTTGGCGACCCCGTCCCAATTGGTCACCGCTTCGCCGTCGATCGAGATGACGCGATCATTGGCGCGCAAGCCCGCGGCTACCGCCGGAGAATGGGCTTCGACCATACCCACCACCGGCGAGAGTTGTGGCATGCCGACGGCCAGGATTCCGACGAAAGCAACAATCGGGAGCAGCAGATTCATGACCGGGCCCGCAAAGGTAATCGCGAGCTTCTGCCAGGTCGGCTTTGCGCTGAGGTACTCGTCGGGCCTGGCGTCGGGGACCGAACCGTCGCCTTCCTCGCCCTGCACCCCTTGCATTTGTTCGCCTAGCATCTTCACGAAACCGCCCAGTGGGAACCAGGCAATCACGTATTCGGTCCCACCGCGCACCCAACGCAGACGCATGTCACCAAAGCCAATGGGAGAGCCGAAGCCGAGCGAAAACTTGAGCACCCGCACACCGCACGCCTTTGCGACAATGAAGTGGCCAAATTCGTGGACGAAAATCAGCAGCCCGAGCATCGGGATCAAAGCGAAGAGATAGTTGAGAATTGTCATGCGGCCCCCTCGGCGTGCTGGTCGGGGGCGAATTGTTCGATTGCGATTTGTGCCCGCTCCCGGGCCCATGCGTCGGCCGCGACAATTTCGTCGATGTCACCGACGCGTGTTCCGGCTCGCTCGTGCAGATGCTCGTCGAGAACGCGTTCGTTGATGGCAGCAATTTCACCAAAGGCGATGCTTCCGTCGAGGAACGCGGCCACGCTCGCTTCGTTTGCGGCGTTCAGCACTGCGGGCGCTGCTTCGCTGCCTGCGAGCGCTCGATAGGCGAGATCGAGACAGGGGAAATTCTCGCGGTTGGGCGGCTCGAAGTCGAATCGCGCGACCTGCGTGAGGTCGAGGCGTGGGATCTCCAGCGCCAATCGTTCGGGATGGGCGAGCGCCACCGCGATCGGGACGCGCATGTCGGGTAGCCCGAGTTGGGCAATCACCGAGGTATCGCGAAATTCGACCAGGGAGTGCACGATCGACTGAGGATGAACCACAACGTCGATGCACTCCGGCGGAACGTCGAACAACCAGCGCGCTTCGATCACCTCCAGCCCCTTGTTCATCAGACTGGCGGAGTCGATGCTGATCTTGCGTCCCATGTCCCACTTCGGGTGGTTGAGCGCTTGTTCGATTGTCGCTCGTGAAATGCGCTCGGCATCCCAACCCCGAAAGGGCCCCCCCGAGCAGGTGAGAATAATGCGCGAGACGTCCTCGCTGCGCTGACCCGACAGGGCCTGGAAAATGGCGCTGTGCTCGCTGTCGACGGGCAAGAGCGTCACGCCATGGGCTTTGACCTCGCGCAACATGAGCGCACCGGCCATCACCATGACTTCTTTGTTGGCCAATGCCACATCGCGACCCGCTCGAATCGCGGCCAGGGTCGGGCGCAACCCAACGGCGCCGACCAATGCGGCCACCACCAGGTCGCAGGGCGCCACGCTGGCGACGGCCTCGAGGCCCGCATCGCCAACCATGATCTCTACTCCCTCCCCCACGCGCTTCGCCAGTTCCGCGGCGGACTGGGGATCGGCCACCGAAACCAGCTTGGGAGCAAATTGCTTGATCTGGTCCGCGAGCAATTCGACGTTCTTGCCCGCTGCAAGAGCCTCGACGCAAAACTTCTCCGGGTTCTGCGCCACCACCGCAAGCGTCTGGGTGCCGACGCTGCCTGTGCTCCCCAGGATCGAAATGCGCTTCACTCGGAATCCGTCCGATGTTCGCCGTTCCCGCTCACCTGCGAACTCGTCATGCCAAAGCGCCGCTCGCGTGATTGATAGTCGAC